>DASPIL010000074.1 GCA_035629175.1 Verrucomicrobiia bacterium
TTGCTCTCCACGGTTCATTTCTGAACCGCAGTTACCTTCAGTCTCTGGCGGGAAGCGCCGCCAGACAGGGACTCTCACCCTGCGATGTGCGTTGTATCCCAAGCGCACTAGCGTCAGGCATCTTGCCTGACGTAGAGGGCGGGCATCCTTGCCCCCCGGAAAACCGTTAAGCACGAGGAACGCTCAAATGCTCTCCCTGCGCTCGGATCTGGTTAAGGTTCCTTCCTCCGGCCTGGAAGCCCGGTTCCACGGCAGGGAAGGATGCCTGCCGCCACCCGGGGGAAGTGGACCGGACTCTTGGGCAGTTTAACGCGGCAACCCGGCGTTCCGGGAACTTTTATTGAAAGATTTCCGCTCCTGCTCCGTATAAGTGGAATGTCCCATGGTACCACTCAGGCCAGGATGCGTGTCATTCTGAAGGATTTATCGACTGGATTGTTCGCGATGAGCGGCAGTCAGTGGACGCCCGATTCGAGAAACGCATTCGATTTTGGAAACGGTGATCGCGTCATTGAAGAAGCTACGAGATTGCGGATTCCGCAGGCTGCGACCTGCTATTGCTTTGAAGATTCCAAGAACGACCTCGTCATCCCGTTTCGTCCCCAGGTTGATGGAACTTCGTCGACCAAGGATACTCCGTCATCGCCACCTGGCCCTGGCGAGAAAACCCATTTGTCCGGGCTGTGAACGTTTCTTCAGCGGGCATCCTCTGCCCACCTCCTTGGCGTTGCAGCCCGGACTTTGCTATTGGGAAGATTGAATCGCGGGGTCAAACGTAGAGCAGCACTCGATGAACGCCGCGGTTTCCGCCTGGCGCCGGAAAATCTTCGATCTGGTGCACAACCCTCTTGATTCGCAAAAAGCCCAAGCCAGGGACAAAGATGCTGTCGCCTACCTTGAAATGCACACGTTCACCCGGGACATCGTGCGATTCCTTGGGGCCAACAACAACGCTCACGGAAACAACACGTTTGGACATCTGCACCCTCCTTCCGCCGTATTTCTGAGAGGGTCAACAGATTTGGCGTGACAGTGCCCGGCCGTTATTGGCGGTCAATCGGTTCGCCCTTCGAGCCTTCAGGGAACACAACCTCGAGCGGGTCTGATTTTTTGATGCGTCCTTCCGCATCGAACTCCATCTTCGCAAGGCAGGTCTGCCGCGTGTAGCCGTTCCCATTCGGAATCGCGTGTCGATGATAGATCATGTACCAGCGATCCGTCCCCGGCACCTGGATCACGGAATGATGCGCGGTTCCCACCGCCCTGCCCTTGCGTTGCAGCACCACGTTATCGCGCGGGATTTCGATCGGGCCGAGCGGTGATTTTGCAGTTCCATAAGCCACCTGATATCGTGGATCGCGCGCATCGTTCTCCGACCACATGAAATAATAGAGGCCTTTTCGCTTGAACACGACCACGCCTTCGTTGAATCCGCGCGGTGTCATACGCACCGGCGCGCCGTCCAGAGTCATCATGTCAGGCTTGAGCTTGAACGCGTAAAGATTTCCCTGTCCGTAATAGAGATACGCCTGCCCGTCTTCATCGATGAATGCAAACGGATCAATGGTTTGCCCCGGATATTCCCGGCTGGGTGAAATCAGCGGCTGATCGAGCGCGTCCTTGAATCGGCCCGTGGGAGCTGAATTCGTGGCGACTCCGATTTTTTGTTCCGCGCAGAAATAGAAATAATAAGTGCCATCCCGGCGGATCATCGCCGGCGCCCAGGCGCGAATCTTCGCCCAGCTCAAATCGCGCGTGACGTCCAGAATCATTCCCTCGTTCTTCCAATGGATCAGGTCCTTCGAAGACCAGCAGGAGAAATCCGTGGTTTGCCACTGATCCTTGTCCGACGTTGGATACACATAATAAGTGTCATCCAACACCACGGCGTGCGGATCGGCGGTGAACCCTTCGAGGATTGGCTTGGGCGGTTCGATCGCAAGTTCCCGTTGCTCCTGCGCGAAGAATGGTTCGAGCATCGATTTCTCCACCTGCACAACGCTCGCATGGAGCGTTCCGCGCGGGAAGCTCGAGTTGCTGCTCACGTTCATCCAGGTGACCAAATCCTTCGACGCCCACATGCCCATCCGATCACGGCTTTTGAATCGATCAATGTAAGCCACATACAAGTCTCCCAACTTCATTGGCCACGCGCCTTCCCAATCATCGTTCGTGAACAGCGGCGAAGGATCCGCGTACGGCCCCGTCAGCGCTTCTCCCGATGCGAACCGGTTGCCCTGCCACGAATGTTTATAGAACAGGTGGAACTTTCCGTCCGCCTCCAGGATGCTTGCATCGATTTGGCTGTGGCCTGGATCAAAGAACAGAATCGGCGGCGTGAAGGTTTTGAAATCCTTGGTGGTTGTCGCGTAGGTGCGCCAGTATTCCGGGGTTTCGTTGGTGAAGCTCGACGACCAATAGATCAGGAAATTCTGATTCTTAGCGTCCCAACGAATCTCAGGCGCCCAGCAGAGCTTGCAATTAGGATCGCTCGCCATGACCGGCAAGGCAACGGGCTCGGCCCAATCGAGAAGATTTGTCGATCGCGAATAGCCGATCGTTTTGCCCGTCCAGGATGTGGTCCAGACGAGATGAAACATTCCCTTAGGATCACGAATGAGGCAGGGGTCGCGCATGATCCGGCTTTCGCCGACCGTTGGCTTCAGCAGGCTGCGATCGTTCAACAACTCCAGCCATTTATAACCGTCGGAACTCCACTGCAGGTGCAAGCCGTCTTCGCCGTTCCCGCGAAACGTCGCCATCACATGGACTGTGGAGTTATCGGCCAGGGGCGCAGCAGAAGTTGCTGAATCAGCCGCGCCGAATGCCAGTGCGAGCAAGGCGAATCGCGACACAACGGACAGGAAGCAACGTTTCAAGTTCATCAGGGTGCAGTGTGACCCACGCGGGAAAAGAAATGCAACTTCGGGATGACACCCCGGTTCGAGTGGCGGGGCTGATGCGGCGCCCTCACTCAGCGTGACTGCTCTTCCCATTTTTGGAAGCGCCGTTCGGAGAAGCTTCGCCATCCCAGCGCCCGAGTTCCTCCCGCAACATTTCGACAGGCAAGCCCACCACGTTCGTGTATGAGCCTGAAATTTTTTCGACGATCAAATCGCCATTCTCCTGGATGGCATACGCTCCAGCCTTGTCCAACGGGTTCGTCTGGATCAGGTATCGCTGGATCTGCACGGAGTCGAGTGTTCGGAAGGTGACTTCAGTGACGTCTGAAAAAACACTCTGGCGCCTGTTGCGATGGTGGATCAGGCAGATTGCCGTGACGACCTGATGTGTTTTGCCCTGCAGCCGCTCGAGCATCAGGTAAGCCGCCTCGAGATCCCTTGGCTTTCCGAGCAATTCATTCTCGAGGCACACGAGCGTGTCAGCCCCGAGCACCAGTGCGTCGGGAAACTTTTTCGCGACAGCGTGTGCCTTGCGATAGGCGTTGATCTGGCAGACTTCGCGCGCCGTGAGATCCTGTTGGTGCAACTCCTCCGCGTCACTTGGAATCACGCGAAAATCCACGCCCAGTTGCTTCAGCAACTCGGAACGGCGAGGCGAGGCCGAGGCCAGTATCATCGGCGGCAAATTCATCATGCACCCCAGGTTTACAACTTTCGGACAGCTTCGTCAGAAGTCAATGCACGCGACAATTCCGACACTGTTTTTACCTGGCCAGGCAGGATCAGGTCCGGCGCGATTTCCGCCAGCGGTTCCAGCACAAACCGGCGGAGATGCGCGCGCGGATGAGGAATCATCAGGCCAGGCTGTGCCCGCGTTTCATTACCGAACGCAATCAGGTCCAAATCAAGCGGACGCGGTTCGTTCAGCACCTCCTTCGGACGGCGCCCAAATTCGCGTTCCAGCACCTGCAACTTCTGCAGCAATGTTTCAGGGGATTCGCCTGGAATCGGAACGATGGCTGCGGCCGCGTTGAGGAACAATGCAGATCCGGGAGGACAATCCACCGGTGTGGTTTCCCACAATGAAGAGATTCGCAATGGCTCAATCGAAAGCTCTTGAAGCTTCTCAACGGCCTTGAGCAACAATGCGGCCGAATCGCCGAGGTTTGATCCGAGCGCAATGTAAGCGGTCTCGCGTGACATGATTCGGTTCCCTGAGATCCCGATCGTCAATCGATGCGGATCAATTCACCTCAAGCCGAGCACATCCTGCATGTCGTAGAGCCCGGGTTTTTGCGTCACCAGCCACTGCGCGGCCCGCAGCGCGCCATTGGCAAACGTCTCGCGGCTCGACGCCTTGTGCGTCAACTCCACGCGCTCGCCATTCGCCGCCAAGATCACAGTATGATCGCCCACGACGTCTCCCCCGCGAATCGCGTGGATGCCGATTTCCGAGTTCGTTCGTTCGCCTGTAATTCCTTTGCGTCCATGACGCAGCGCATCTGCAAGCTGGAGTTTTCGCACGTCACCCAGGATTTCCAGCAGCGTCGTGGCAGTGCCGCTCGGTGCATCCTTCTTCAGCCGATGATGCATTTCGACCACTTCCAGATCGAACGACGGTCCAAGGATCTCCGCGGCCTTGCGCGTCAGCCAGAACAGCGTGTTCACTCCCGTTGAGAAATTCGTCGCCATGACGATGGGGATCTGGGACTTCAGCGCCGTGATCTCAGATTTTTCTTCAGGCTTGTGACCCGTTGTGCCAATCACGACCGCTTTGCGATTTTCGGCGCAGACGCGGGCGATCGGCAGCGTGGCGCTATGAAAACTGAAGTCAATGACGACATCGGCTTTCGAGATCACCGCCCGAAGATCGTCTCCCTGATCAACGGCGCCTACGACTTCGATGCCAGGAAAGCGCGGCGCGCAACCCAGCAATGCCTGGCCCATGCGGCCTTTTGAACCTGCGATGATGACTTTGGTCATGACGTGAAGCGAAAGAGCGTCGCGATTGAGGCGTGTGTGAAATTATTTCAAAATGCCCGTCGCCTTGAGCGTTGCGGCCAGCGTCTCACGATTCTTCGAAGCCATGGGCACCAGCGGCAAACGATACTCTTCGTGCATCAAGCCTTTCATGGCGAGCGCGGCCTTGATCGGCACAGGATTCGTCTCGACGAAAAGATCTTTGAAGAGGGGGTAAAATCGTTGATGGAGTTTCAACGCTTTGGAGTAATCACCCGCAGCGCACGCGTTCACCATCTGTGAGACTTCGCGAGGAATGAGGTTCGACGCCACGCTGATCACGCCCTGGGCGCCCACGGACATGAAGGGCACGGTGAGCGAATCGTCGCCGCTCAGGATGACGAACTTCGGGCCGAGCGCGGCGCGCAACTGGCTGACGCGATCGCAGTTTCCGCCGGCTTCCTTGATGCCAACGATGTTTTTGCATTCGGCTGCGAGCCGCTTGACGGTGTCGATGGCGATCTCAATGCCGCAACGGCCCGGAATGCTGTAAAGCATGATGGGCAGTTTGGTTGCAGCGGCAATGGCCTGGAAATGCTGGAACAAACCTTCCTGGGTCGGCTTGTTGTAGTACGGAGCGACCTGCAGCGAACCATCTGCGCCAGCCTTCTCAGCTTCCTTGGTGAGGTAGATCGCTTCTGTTGTGGAATTGCCGCCTGTGCCGGCGAGGACCTTCACCTTTCCGGCTGCGAGTTTCACCGCGAGTTGAACAACGGCGACGTGTTCCTCGTAGCTGAGCGTGGGCGACTCGCCCGTTGTGCCGACCGGGACAATGCCATCCACGCCCCCTTTGACCTGTGCCTTGACCAGTCGCTGGAGCGCGGTTTCGTCCAATTGCCCGTTGTGAAACGGCGTTACGATTGCAGTGTAGGTTCCAGTAAACATGATTTTAGAAACGGCCATACAATCGGGGAGGAAGCCAGGTTTGGCCAGTCGGAAAATCCCCGCGAACGCCACCGCGTATCGCACTGCGTGACACCCCGCGTTCAGCCTCCCGCGAAAACAGGCCGGAATCCAGCTTCGGTCAGGATCTCGGCAACCTTCTGCCGCTGATCGCCTTGTATTTCGATCCGGCCTTCCTTGACTGTTCCACCCGTTCCGCAGGCCTTCTGCATCTTCTTCGCGAGCTGTTCCTTTTCAGGCAGTCCAATGCCAACGAAGCCTTGCACCACAGTCACCGTCTTGCCCCCGCGATGTGCCGTTTGGCGAAGGATGTCCACACGTCCGCGACTCTTCTTCCTGACGACAATCGGTTCGTCGGGTGGCCCAGGCGGCAAGCCTGTATTGTCCAATCCCGCGAATGGGTTCTGCCCAAATTGCTGATCACTGGACATATCGAAATCGATGAATTGTGCGCGCCATTCACTTCGACTGGCACTGCGGACAGATGCCGAAGAACTCCAGGCGATGTGTCACGGCTTTGTATCCATTGGCTTCCGCGATGCGATCTTCGAGCGAATCCATGGGACATTCCTCGAGTTCCACCACGCCCGAGCAACCCGTGCAGACGAGATGATGATGGTGACCGTCGTCACCCTCCTCCAGCAATTCAAAGCGCGCAACCCCGTCGGCAAAGACATAGCGCTTCACCATGCCTGTCTTTTCCAACACATGCATGGAGCGGTAGACGGTCGCGATGTCGCAATCCCCGGAGCGCATCGCGCCGAAGATTTCGCGGATGGACAATGGATGCTGTTGTTCGCGAAGAATTCCGAGGACAGCCTGGCGCGGGCCGGTCAGCTTGTGCGAGCGGCGGCGCAAACGATCGGCGAGTTCCGGCAACGCTGCGCGCCGATGATGTCGATGCGTTCCCATTTCAGTGGAGCATCACAGTGACGACGCCCAGGACCGTGCCCAGGATGATTGCCGCCAGCTTGCCCGTGTGGATTTTATGGGCATCGCTGCTTTCGAAGAGAATGGTCGTGGAGATGTGCATGAAGATGCCGATGACGATTGCCATCAATTCTCGCGAATGGTCGGCCAGCCAGATGAAATGTCCGCTCAGGAACATTCCGATTGGCGCCATGGCGGCGAAGAGCGCGAGCACGCCGAGGGCGCGGTTTCGCGGCAGGCCCCAGTGCAACAACATCCCGAGCAACGCGATCGAGACGGGGAAATTGTGCACCACGATGCTGAGCAGCAGCAGATGGCGAGACTCGGGGTTGTAGGTCGTGAGGGGATTCCCCAGCGCGAGGGCCTCGACGAACGCGTGAATGCACAGGCCCGCGACGACACCGTAAGGCGCATGGCCGTGCAGGTGATGCGAATGGCCATGTTCAATTCCCATCGAGATGAAATCCAGCGCCAGCTGGACGAAGAAACCCCCGAGCATGAGCGCGCCGAGCAGCAACGCGTATTGTTCCATGCTGCGGGGGGCCTTGGGTTCGCCATGCACATGCGAGTCGCCTGGTGGGTGCTCGTGGTCGTGCGCCTGTTCCGTGATCCGCTGCTCCGTTGCCGAACGATCATGATCATGATCGTGATACAGTTCCGGGAGCAGGTGGAGCAAGGTGAGGCTCAGCAAAAAGGCGCCCGTGAAGGAGTTGAGGACCTTGACATGGCGGGGCTCATGGAGCTTGAATGCGAAGACCACCACGGCGCCCAGCACAATGCTGGATAGGAGAATGATGTATTCCATAACGGACCCAGGGCAGGCGCAGGATGCAGCCGGGAAAAGTCGAATTGCAAATCATTTGCAATTCACGGCAAAGAAAAACCCGCAAGCGGGAAGGCTTGCGGGTGTGGGGAAACTTACTTCATCAGCAGCATCTGGCGCGCGCGCTTGATGGCACGGTTCAACCGGCGCTGATAGTGCGCGGGCAGGCCGGTATATTTGCGCGGCAGAATGCGGCCCTGGTCCGTCACGAACTGCCGAAGCAGGTTGACGTTCTTGTAATCCAGGGAATCAACGGTGAAATCAATCTTTGGCTTGGGCCTTGGCGTGCGGATTTCGGACGCGGAACGGCGGCCGCCGCGTTTGTCGGGTTTGTCTGTATGAGTTTTGCGTGGCATAGACGTTACTTGATTTCGCGGTGCAGCGTGTGGCGGCGAAGCGCAGGATTGAATTTCTTCAACTGCAGCTTCTCCGTCTTCAGCTTCTTGTTCCGCGTCGTGGTATAGCGCGACGGGGATTTGCCTTCCTTCCGCGCCTCAGTGCATTCAATGGTGATGATTTCCCGTGCCATATAAATTATTCCTTCTCCTTGGTCTTCTCTTCAGGCTCGTCGTCATCGGTTTCCACTTCGTTGGATCCGACGCTGTCAACCGTTCCCAGCTGTCCCAGGCGGCGCTGGCGCAATGCACCTTCCTTTTCGAGCTGCGCCTGGGCCTGCACCGTGAAACGGGTCCACGGGATGGCTTCGAGACGCGCTTTCGGGATGGGCTTGCCTGTCAATTCACAGATGCCGTACGTGTTTTTCTCGATGCGCTTGAGCGCTTCTTCGATTTCGTAAATGGCATCCTGATCGGATGAGAGAAGGCTCAGCGCGAAGTCACGGTCAAAATTATCCGTGCCGGAATCGGCCATGTGCAGGCTGTACCCGGCCATTTCCTGGGCAGATTCCTTGGCAAGGCCGTTCATCTGCCGGAGCAACTGCTCGCGCAGTTCAAGCAGGTTGTTGTAGAAGGCCTGCCACTCAGGCTTGATCCGCGCCGCGCCGTTGGTCTTGCCCTGTGCTACAGGACGCCCGAGGATCGCGGCCGCAGTTGCAACACCCGTCGCTTTGCCCTTGGGTGCCGGCTTGTCGTTCTTCTTCTTCGTAGTCACAACTTCAGTCAAAATTCTGTTAAATCTTTGCTCTGGCTCTCATGCTGAGACGATTCCTTCCCATCGAGAGTGCGCGAATCTACCAAACAGCAATGGATATTCCACAACAAATTTAAAAAATCTTCGGGTGAGAACCTCGGTTTGACCTCAGGCCCGTTCAATGCAGGCGTACGCGTTGTGATTATGGATGCTCTCGTAGTTTTCCGCCTCCACCTTGTACCATCGGACCAGCGGATGAGCATTCAGCCGCAATGCCACGTTTCGCACCAGATCCTCCACAAACACCGGGTTTTCATAGGCCCGCTCCGTCACGGCCTTCTCATCCTGCCGTTTCAACAGCGCATACAGCTCCGAGCTCGCCGAAGCCTCAATCATGGCGATGACATCCTCAATCCAGACGATCTGGTCAAATCGCAATTGAACCGTCACCTGTCCGCGCTGGTTGTGGGCGCCATGGCGAGAAATCGCCTTTGAACAGGGGCACAAGGTCGTGACATTGGCCTTCACTGTAAGCACGAAATCGATGTCATTGCCGGACGCAGCGGCATCGAATCGCGCCACGTAGTCCATCAGGCTTTCCTTGCGGCTGACTGGCGACTGCTTGCACATGAAGAACGGGAACTCTATTTCCAGGTGCGACGTCGCCGCGTTGAGCTTCTGCTGCATGGCCTTCAGGATGTCGGTAATATTCTCGACGTGAATCATGTCGCCATGCGCGTTGAGCACCTCGATGAAGCGGCTCATGTGGGTGCCCTTGAACTCCTTGGGCAGGTCCACAAACATCCCGACCGTGGCGATTGTATTCTGCGAGACGTGGGCTTTGTCGCGGACCTGTATGGGAAATCTCAAGCCGCGAACGCCGACTTTATCGATGCGCAGTTCCCGGGTATCGGGCTCGTTCTGCTTGTCGTGCATGGGGACGGCGCTGGGCCTCCTCGCCTTGACACGGCGTGAATGCCCGTTTGAGCGGAGGGCTTTTTGCATAAGACGGGAACAGTAGCAGCGGCGCAGTCATTTGCAAAAAACAAAGTCCGTTCCTTGCCGTGCCTTGCATTTCCGCCCCATTGCCATCCACCCCCATCGGCCCGATGTCCACTTTTCAATCACGCGACACGCCCCGCGAAAATTTGCGTCCGAAATGCCACAGTTTTCGGGGAATTTGCCGACAGGGTTACTGCATCGGCAGGCGAAACCCGCTGGGCACGATGCAAAACGGAATAGCTAATGACGTCGATTTGGTGTTGGATGTGCTTCGTCATGGCGGCTTTCTGGCGAGTTGTTGGCTGAATCTTAGACTTGATGAATATGAACCGGACTGCATCGCGTGTGCTCTTGATTGAGGACGATTCCAAGATCATGGAACTCCTGGAGGAACTTCTCAGCGCGGACAATATCGCGCTGGATTGCGCCACCACCGCTGCCGAGGCGTTGACCCGCACGCGCAAGGAAAACTTCGATCTCATCCTGCTCGACCTTGGCCTGCCCGACAGCAACGGGTTTGATCTCTTGAAAAGGCTGCAAGAGCAGCCGGAAACGGAATCGACCCCGGCCATTGTCCTGACGGCGTGGAATGAAACGAAGGACAAGTTGCGCGGGTTTGAGCTGGGCGCGGTGGATTATGTGACGAAGCCGTTTGAAGCCGCTGAGTTGCGCGCGCGTGTCTGCCGGGCGCTGCGAACCAAACGCCTGCAGGATCAGCTGACGCAAACGAACCGCGAACTCCTCGCCGCACGCGTCGCCGCCGAAGCCGCCGCCCGTGCGAAGGCCGAATTCCTGGCAAACATGAGCCATGAAATCCGCACGCCCATGAATGGCATCATCGCCATGGCCGGGCTGCTTCTTGAAACATCGCTCTCGACCGAGCAACGCGGGTACGTGGATACCGTTTACGCCAGCAGCGAGTCGCTGCTCACGATCACAAACGACATTCTCGATTTTTCGAAGATTGAATCGGGGAAGCTGGAATTGGAACGGCAGCCTGTGGATTTGCGCGGTTGCATTGAAGACGCTCTCGACCTTCTGGCCACCAAGGCCGCTGAGAAGAAGCTCGATATTGCCTACCAGATTGAGGATGGCATCCCGGCTCAGGTCCTGGGTGATATCACAAGGTTGCGCCAGATCCTCGTGAACCTCGTCAGCAACGGCATCAAGTTCACGCAGTCGGGCGAAGTGGTGGTGCAGGTGAAGCTCCTTTCCGCGCCCGCCGCAGGTTCCGACAAGTGGCACCTCCATTTCTCGGTTCGCGACACTGGCATTGGAATCCCCGTGGACCGCCTTGCACGGCTGTTCAAATCGTTCAGCCAGGCCGATGCCTCCACCACCCGGCAATACGGCGGAACCGGCCTGGGACTCGCAATCAGCAAGCGCCTTGTTGAATTGATGGATGGCAAAATGTGGGTTGAAAGCGTTCCTCAAAAAGGTTCAACGTTTCATTTCACACTGCCCATGCAAACTGCCCCGGCGCCTGAGTTGCGCCAGGTCAACCTTGACGGCCGCCAGGCGCAACTCGCCGACCTTCGCCTGCTCGTCGTCGACGACAACCCGACGAATTGCCGGATTCTCACGCTGCAGGCGGGCAAATGGGGAATGATTCCACGCGCGGCGCAGAGTGCGTCACAGGCGCTGGATTTCCTGAAGGCGGGGGAATCATTCGATCTTGCAATCCTCGACATGCAGATGCCTGGGATGGACGGCCTGATGCTGGCCGCGGAAATCCGGAAGCTTCCGAGCACGATGATGATGCCGCTGGTGTTATTGACATCAATGGGAGTTCGGGCGGATGCGCCGGATTTTGCGAGTGCTGCATTCGCCAGCTGCCTCACCAAGCCGATCAAACCCGCGCAATTGCACGAGGTTCTGATCCGCGTCATCTCCGGTGCGAAACCGGCAGCCCGGAAAGCCCCTGTGCCCTCGAAGCTCGATCCCACGCTTGCGCTGCGCCTCCCGCTCAGAATGCTCTTGTGCGATGACAACGCCATCAACCAGAAGGTTGCGGTTCGCCTGCTGCAGCAGATGGGATACAAGCCGGACATCGCGGCGAACGGCGTCGAAGCGCTCGCGGCACTTGAACGGCAGACCTACGACCTCATTTTCATGGATATCCAAATGCCTGAAATGGACGGCATGGAAGCCACGCGCATCATTCGCGAACGGCAGAAGGATCGGGCCAAGCATCCCAATTACAAGTCATCGATCATCATCGTCGCGATGACTGCAAACGCGATGACCGGGGACCGCGAGAAATGCATCGCTGGCGGCATGGATGATTATCTTTCAAAGCCGGTGCGGCCCGAGGACGTGCGCAAGGTCATCGAGCGCTGGGCGTCGACAGCGACCGTACCCGAGGCGGCAAACAGCCTGAAGCCTGCACAAACGGAGACCGCGACGGCGTCGACCGCTCCCGTTTCTCCCGTGAATGAAGTTCCACCCGTGGACATGGAGCGCCTGCTTGATTTCACGAACGGCAATGCAGATGATCTTCGCGAATTGATCAACCTTTACCTCAAGCAGACGGGCGATCAGATCGCGCAGCTCAATGCTGCTGTGGCGGCGGATTCCGCGTCCGAAGCGCGGCGGCTCGCTCACAGCTGCGCGGGCGCCAGCGCGACGTGCGGCATGGGAGCCATCGTGCCCCTGCTCCGCGAACTCGAACGCCAGGGCAATGAAGGGCAGCTTGTCAACGGCGCCCAGCTGGCCGAACGGATTTCGCACGAATTCAATCGCATCCGCGTTTATCTGGAAACCTTTCTGCAAAAACAGGTCGCACTGGCCGCGAATCCATAGATGAAGAAAATCCTGCTGATCGAAGATGACCAGGTTTTCGCCAATGTTTACCGAAACAAGCTTCTCCTCGAAGGGTTCGAGGTGGAAGTCGCCAACGATGGCGAACTGGGTTATCAGCGGATTCAGCAGTTTCGCCCCGACGCCGTTCTTCTCGATTTGCTGCTGCCCAAGCTGCCCGGACTCGAACTGCTGAAGCGGATTCGCTCAGAGGCAGACACGCAATCGCTGCCCGTGGTGGTTTTCACGAACACGTATCTTACCACCTCGATCCAGGAAGCCCGCGCCGCGGGGGCAACGAAATGCATGACGAAATCCACCTGCACACCCGCTGACGTGATCAGCACGGTCCGCAGCCTCTTAACCGACGCAGTTGCAGAGTCTCCGTCGCAAACGGCTGAGCCCGAGGAGCGCACGGAATCGGCCGCAGCCGATGTCGATATTGTCGCTGAGCTGCTGGCCACCTTCAGCGAGGAATTTCCCACCACAATTGTTGCCCTGCGGGCGCAGTTGCAGAGCCTGTGCAAGGTCGAGAACGAAGCCGTCCGCGTTCAACAGCTGAGCAACCTCGGACGCCTGGTTCACGGAGTTGCAGCGAGCGCAGGAATCGTCGGGCTCACCCAGCTCGCGCGCCTGGCCGCAGCACTGGAATCGCTGTTGAAGGAGCTGCAGGAAAAGCCAAGGAACATCAACGCCTCAACCCTGCGCACCGTCGCTTCGGCAGTGGATTGCCTCGCCATTGTGTTCGAACGAGGCGAGGCGACCGCGGAAAAGATTGCTTCTGCCCGCATCCTCGTGGTTGACGATGAAATCATTTCGCGTCGCGCTGTGACCCACGCGCTTGAAAAAGCAAAGCTCACTTCCGTGGCTGTCGACGACCCGTTGCGCGCGCTGAACCTGACAATGACGAGCCGGTTCGATCTCGTGGTGCTCGACGTCGACATGCCGAACATGAACGGCTACGAGCTGTGCTCAAAAATCCGGACCCTGCCTGCCTACAAGAAGACGCCTGTCGTATTCGTGACGAGCCTTAATGACTTCGAGGCGCGTGCGAACTCCACCATGAGCGGCGGCAATGATTTCATTGCAAAACCGTTTTTGTTTACGGAATTGGCGGTCAAGGCACTTATTTATGTGCTGAGGTCGCAATTGCCGGAGAAGCGTTGAATGGTCAGTTGTTCGTTGTCCTCCATCCTTCATCGTCCGTTACTCCCTGGCTGCTTTGACTTTGCGGGGGACGGTCACTAGCTTGTGACCATGGAACCGCTGCACGCCCCCTGGCGTATTGAATACATCCTCTCGAGCAAACCCGACCTGCCAGAGGAAAGCGTATTTACTGCAATCGCGCAGTCAAACGACGACGACTCGAATTATGTCATCGCCCGCGATCGCACCTGCTTCGCCCTGCTCAATAAATATCCCTACACGGGCGGCCATCTCATGGTGGTTCCCTACCGTCAGACGCCGGATTTGAACGGGCTGACCGGCCAGGAGATGGCCGATATGATGCAACTGACCCGTCGCTGTCAAAACGCTCTCACGCAGGTCATGCATCCGCAGGGATTCAACATTGGAATCAATCAGGGCAAGTGCGCTGGAGCCGGGATTCTTGAGCACCTGCATATTCACGTGGTGCCGCGCTGGAACGGCGATACCAACTTCATGCCGGTCCTCGGTTGCACGACGGTGGTTCCAGAGGCACTCTCTGAGGTCGCCGCGAAATTGCGCGATGCGTTGCGCCGATAGCTAACCTATTCTCATCATGGCTTCTGAAACCCTGCACTTTGAAAATGCGCGCATGGCGCAACAACTTTTCAACAATGACCCGCGCAACCTTCAGGCGCTTGAAACGCAACTTGGCGTCAAGGCAACCTCGCGGGAAGGATGGATCAAGCTGGAGGGCGAATCGGAAGCCATTGAGCGCGCCAAGCAGCTGTTCCTTTCACTCGAAGGCTCGCTGAAGGCGGGCTCGCCCGTGCGCAGCCGCGACTTCACCCACGCTTTGAACATCGTCCGCAACGAGGGCGTTTCCACGCTCAAGGACCTCATGACCGACCGCATAACGACGTCCGAAAAGAAGGGCGGCGTGACCGCAAAGACGGTTGGGCAGAAGAAATACATGGATGCGATTCGCTCGCATGACGTGACCTTCGGCATCGGTCCCGCCGGAACGGGCAAGACTTACCTGGCGGTCGCAACCGCCATTGCCGCGCTGCGCGAAGGCAAGGTTTCACGGATCATCCTCACGCGTCCTGCCGTTGAAGCCGGCGAGGCGCTTGGATTTCTTCCCGGCGACCTTTACGAGAAAATCACTCCCTACCTGCGTCCCCTGCATGACGCGCTGCACGACATGCTTCCCGCTGAGGATGTTCAGAAGCACATGGAACGCAGCATCATCGAAATTGCGCCGCTCGCCTACATGCGGGGCCGCACACTGAATAACGCGTTCATCATCCTGGACGAGGCGCAGAACTCCACGATGGAACAGATGTTCATGTTCCTGACGCGGCTTGGCGCGAATTCAAAGGCGGTGATAACAGGCGATGAAACGCAGGTCGATCTGCCGGCCCACAAACAGTCGGGACTCGTTGAAGCCCATCGCGTGTTGCGAAACATTGAAGGCGTTGCCGTCGTTGAATTCTCGCGCAAGGACGTGGTGCGCCATCCGCTGGTCCAACGCATCATTGCCGCCTACGAGGAACATCGCGGCAAAGGCCGGGGCGCCCCGCGCAAGAACGACGAGTGAGCGCAAGTCTCCTCATCCGCAATCAACAACGCGCCAGGCCCGTCGACGTGCGTCAACTGCGGCGCGCGACGGAAGTCCTGCTGCAGGAAATGTTGTCGCTCTCCAATTATGATCTTGCGATTCATCTCGTGGGATCAGCCCGCATGGCCGCGCTGAATTGGCAACACCTGCAGCACGAGGGCCCGACGGATGTCATCACGTTCGGCTATGCCGATGGCGGCAAAGTCCTGCATGGCGAGCTGTTCATCTGCATCGATGTCGCCGTTGAGCAGGCGCGGCAATTCCGCACAACGTGGCAAGATGAACTCATGCGGTATGTGATCCACGGCATCCTGCACCTTCAGGGTTACGATGACATGGAGCCCGCGAAGCGGCGGATCATGAAACGGGCGGAAAACCGGCTCTTGAAACAGTTGCCGGCAGAACAAGCCCCCCACAAACTTCGCCGCAGCCCATGATAGAACGCGCCCAGGGAATCATCCTGCGCACGCGTCCGTTTACCGAAACGAGCGTGATCGTCGATTGGTTGACGCCGGAACTTGGACGGATCAGCACCGTGGCAAAGGGAGCCCGCCGGGCGAAGTCACCATTCCGCGGGAAAGTCGATCTTTTTTATGAGGCGGCGTTCAGTTTCACCCGCAGCCGGCGCTCGGAACTCCACACGCTGGCAGAGGTCATTCTCTTGCAAACCCATCCCGGCCTGCGACGCGAACTTGGCTACGTTCAGCAGGCCAGTTATGCCTCGGCGCTGATCGTTCAAACGACGGAGAAGGAAAGCCCGGTGCCGGAGATTCATGAGCTTTTCCACGGTTTTCTCGCGACATTGCCAAAGCGGCCGCCCCAGCCACGGAATATTTTTGCATTCGAACTGAAACTGCTGGCCTTGCTGGGATTGCAGCCCGATCTCGCTGAAGCGCGGCTAAGTCCTGAGACGCAGAATCTGACCGGGATCCTGACGAACGAGAGCTGGGAGACAATCGCGGAACTCAAACCCGCGGCCACGCACGTGAAGCAGCTCCACGGTTTTCTTCACGGTTTCCTGATTTATCACCTGGAGAAGATCCCGAAGGGACGAAGCGACCTGCTCAGCTGAAGGGTCGTGCGTCCAACCTGCACGAGTCGCGGAATCTCCCGTCGCGTCAGGATGCAGGACTGAAGCGGCGTGAACCGCGCGCCTACGAGACCACGATGACGTTCTGCTCCTTCAAGTCTGGCTCAACCCACTTGCCGTGTTCGCGAATCAAATCGACAAGGCGGTCGACCGCTTCGTTCTCGGGGATATTGAACTTGATCGGAGTTTTCCCGACGTAAAGGTTGATCTTGCCGGGAGCACCGCCGACGTAACCGAAATCTGCATCCGCCATTTCGCCGGGGCCGTTCACGATGCAACCCATGATTGCGATCTTCACGCCCTTCAAATGTTCCGTTCGCGCCTTGATTCTGGCCGTGACGGTTTGCAGGTTGAACAACGTGCGCCCGCAGCTCGGGCACGCCACGTAATCCGTCTTGAAACTGCGGCAGCCCGCCGCCTGCAGGATGTTGTAAGCCAGACGCAGGCTTTGCCCGGCGCCGGCTTCGCCCCGCACCAGGATTGCATCGCCAATTCCATCGGCGAGCAGCGAGCCAATGACAACAGAGGCCCGAAGCAGGGCAACATCCGGTGTCAATGGTGCCGCCTCAAAATTCAGGCAGTCCTTCAGCAGAATGGGATTGTTCCGCCCCATGTGCCTCAGCTTGAGCGCCAGCAGGCGAAACGCGGGGATCGCGGGCAAAGAGATTCCATCCTTCACCGTGACCAATTGCGTGTCGCAGTTGATTTCAAAATCCTCCGCCGGATCAATCTCCGCGACGTTCAAGTCCTCGTAAACCGCCTCAGGCCTGACGTCAGCTTTCGGCGAAATCTTCGGCGCGACCTTGTCCCATGTCGCTTGGGTAACGACCACGCGCACCGTCTGGTCTCCGCCGCATTTATAAAGCGCGTTGAGTTCAATCTCCGGCGTCTGCCTTCGATGGAAATGGAACGGATCGAACGGGAACTCCGCAGCATTTCGTGCGACATGCGACGGCGTGAGAATAGGAACCTGCGCCAGCAAATCGCGGCAGACTGGAATCTCCCGCGGCGAATCCTCAGTTAGGGACACGCGAATCGTATCGCCCAGCCCGTCACACAGGAGGGATCCAATCCCTATGGCGCTCTTGATGCGGCCGTCTTCGCCCTCGCCTGCTTCCGTGACGCCCAGGTGAATGGGATAATTCCAATCCGCGCCCTCCTGTTCGAGGCGGGCGACGAGCAACCGATAGCACTCGATCATCACCTTTGGATTCGATGATTTCATCGAGAACTTGAAATTGTGGAAATCGTGCTTGCGCGCAATGCGGGCGAATTCCAAAGCACTCTCCACCATGCCCAACGGAGTGTCGCCGTAGCGATTCATGATTCGATCGGAGAGCGAGCCGTGATTGGTCCCGATGCGGAGTGCGCGTTTCAGTCGTTTGCACTCCAGAACCAGCGGCGTGAACTTCTCTTCGATCCGCTGAAGCTCCGCGATGTATTGGTCGTCCGTGTATTCCTTGATCGCAAACTTTTTGGAGTCGGCATAATTGCCGGGATTCACGCGAACCACTTCCACCCATTTCACCGCTTCCATAGCGGCCTCAGGCTTGAAATGAATATCGGCAACGATCGGAACCTTGCAGCCTGCCCGCCGCAATTCCTCCACGATGCATCTCAAGTTCGCCGCGTCTTTGACGGTCGGCGCGGTGATGCGGACGATCTGGCATCCGACGGCCACCAACTCGAGCGTCTGCCGAACGCACAGTGCGGTATCCATCGTGTCGCAGGTGAGCATCGATTGCACGACGACCGGGCGATCGCCGCCGATGATGACGCCGCCGTCAGCAGGATCGCCCACGATAATCTCGCGGGATTTCCGGCGTTGATAAGCGAAGGGCGACTGGCAATAGCGCATGGGACAGAGTGTCAGGATTCAGCGCCTTGGATTCAAGCGGTAAGCAGTTCCGGCGGGCGCATCAGTTCTTGGGGGAGAAAACGATTTCATCGCTCTGGCGATCCGCTCGCGCGCTGCGAAACCAGTCGCCTGCATCGAAGAACGCGATGAACAACATGAAACCGATCAGGACCATTGCGCATGCGGATTGAATCGTTTGCAGGAGGCGCGCGCTGACCGGCCGGCGCCGCACCGCCTCGATGAGCGCCAGCGTGATATGACCGCCGTCGAGCACAGGAAATGGCAGCAGGTTCAACAGCGCCAGGTTGACGTTCAGAATGACGCTGAACCACAAGACACGGCGCCAGCCATTTTCGCTCTCAAAGAAATTCTTGTAGGCGCGCAGGATCATGACCGCGCCGCCCAGTTGCTGGAGCCCGATATCGGACTTCGGCGACGCCACGGCGCCAATTGTCGCAAATATCTGTCCAGCGCTTTCCGCGATCTGTTCCATTGGTTTTGGGTAGACCAATGTTTCATTCGTGCTGCCGAACCAAAGCGCCACTCCAAAAACAGGGGGAGCGTTGGTGGGTTGGATCGGCGCTTCAGGCATCAGTTCCCGGTCAAACATCTGGTCGCCGCGGCGAATGGTGAACTTCACCGGTTGCAACGGACCATTCGTCAGCATTGCCTCAGCGTAGAGAACCGCATCAGGGGCGAGGATCTTCTCGTCATTGATTGCGACGATCTCATCGTTCGGCTGCAATCCAGCCACAGCGGCCGGGCTGTTCGACAGCACCTGCGCAACGTGCGCGGGTCGCGCGGGGGCGATCAGGACCTGGCGGAAGGACTTGCGCTGGTACCATTTCGTCGGCTCCCGGCGGGGCGCTGCATACGCCATGTGCTCCTGGCCGTCGCGCAGATACTTGAATGCAATGTTGGTTCCTTCGCTGGTGATGATTTTCCAGGTGATGCTCTTCCGTGAAGCGGAAAAGAATTCCGACACGGGCTCGCCGTCGATCTCGAGGATCTGGTCCCCGGGCCGCAGGCCAGATTTCCACGCGGGGCCGTTGGGAGAAACCCAGCCGATCGTGGTCGAACTTTCCACCGCGGGAACGGGACGGCCGACGCCCCAAACCACGAACGCGAAAGCGACGGCGAGGAGGAAGCTGAAGAGGGGACCCGCAAACGCGACGATGATTTTATCAAGGGCGGAGATGTTGGGGAGCGGCTGTTCGGAGGTTTCGCTCTTGCCCTCGATGGCTTCCATCGAGGCCATCTGCGGGAGCGAGACGTAGCCGCCGGCGGGGATCCAGCCAAGGGCGTATTCGACGCCGCCGATGCGCCGTTTCCAGATGGGCTTGCCGAACCAGATGGCGAAGCGATCGATCTTCAAGCCGCGCCATTTTGCGGCGAGAAAGTGCCCGAGTTCATGCACTCCAATGAGCAGATTGAAGAGCAGCAGCACTTCCAGGATGATCAGAATCACTTTAATCGTTGCCATACTTGTAAAACCGCGGATTTCCGGTCAGCGAATATACCGAGGAAAACCCCCGTGGCAACAACGCAGAAGGCTGGACGGGATCGGCCTTTCGGAGCGCCGATCGCAATCGGCTTGCGATCATCGAAGAACCGATCGCGGGGACATTGCGGCTATGTCGGATACCAAGGCAGAAACAGCGTTGCACGAATTGGCATCGCAGGAAAATTGTGGGTTAAGCCGACTGAAAGTCGGCGCTCCGACTTGAGGCCCGGCCGGATTGGAAGCCTGCCAGGCCTTGGCAGGTTCAGGACGCAGCATGCTCCCGGGCCCAGGCATCGGCCTCCAGGATTTCATCAAGTGTTGGCCGTTCCACCACCTGATGCGCATTCATCGTTTTTTCGACCAGCGCCGTAATCTGCGGGAAATTAATCCTGCGATTTACAAAGGCATCCACCGCCACCTCATTGGCTGCATTGAACACCGCGGGCAATGTTCCACTGACCTCCCCTGCCCTGCGCGCCAGGTTGACGGCCGGGAATCGTTCCGTGTCCGGCTCTTCAAACGTCAGGTTGCCGATCGCCGGAAAATTCGTCTGAACGCGATCGCTCTTCGCGCGGTTCGGATACGTCAACGCATACTGAATCGGCAGGCACATGTCGGGCGTCGAAAGCTGTGCGAGCAGCGAGCCATCCACGAACTCGACCATTGAATGCACAATGCTCTGCGGGTGAACCACCACGCCGACACGGGCCATCTCCATGTCGAAGAGCCACCGCGCTTCAATCATCTCAAGGCCTTTGTTGAACAACGTGGCTGAATCGATGGTGATCTTGCGGCCCATGACCCAGGACGGGTGCTTGAGCGCGCGTTCGACCGTGATTTCGGAAAATCTTTCGCGCGGCCACTCGGTCCGATTTCTAAACGGGCCGCCGCTGGCTGTCAGCAGAAGGCGGCGAACCGAGGACGGCGGCTTTCCGTCGAGACATTGAAAAATCGCCGAATGCTCGCTGTCTACTGCAAGCACGCGAACCCCGTGCCTGCGCGCTTCGCTCATCACAATCTCTCCCGCCATCACAAGGATTTCCTTGGATGCGACCGCAATGTCCTTGCCCGCGCGAATTGCCGCGAGCGCCGGGCGCAAGCCCGCTGTCCCCACGATCGCAATCAAAACGATATCCGCATTGGGCAGGGTCGCGAGCTTGAGCAGTCCGTCCATGCCGCAATGCACTTCAACGCTGGCGCCCAGGGCACTTCGAAGCGCGCTCGCCTTGGGAGGATCCTGGATCGAAATATGAGCTGGCTGATGTCGTCGCGTCTGTTCGAGCAGCAGTTCAACATTATTTCCTGCGGCAAGCCCGATAAGCTGGATTTGATCTGGAAGATCCTCCGCCACCTTGATCGTGCTGGTGCCGATCGACCCCGTGCTGCCAAGCAATACAACTCTCTTCATGAATGGGAATGATTGTTGCCGATCACGGCCGGGTGAGCACGTGGCGCAGATAAAGATACATCAGGGGCGCGTTGAACAGGAGGCTGTCGAGCAGGTCCAGGATGCCGCCGATCCCCGGGAACAGCTTTCCGGAATCCTTCACCCCGGCCTCCCGCTTGAAGATCGATTCGATCAAATCGCCGACGACCGCGCTGACACTCAGGAGCACGCCTAAAATCACTGCGTGCATGTAATTCATGCCGAACATGCGGTCTCCAAAAAAATATGCGAATGCAACGCTCGCGCCCGTTGAAACCAGGATCGCTCCACCGAACCCTTCCCACGTTTTGCCGGGACTGATCCGCGGAATCATCTTGTGCTTTCCTATGAGCGACCCCACCGCGTATGCGCCAGTGTCGCTGAACTTGGTCACGAGAATGAAATACAGGACGTAGATCTTGCCCGTGCCGGCAAGGGGTTCTGCGAACGAGAAGAATTGAATTTTTTGGATGAAGTTCAGGAGCCACGGGACGTACATCAATCCGAACAGCGTCGTGGAAATCGCAAGAATGCCTGCCGTGTTGCTCCTGGCGAAAAACTGGCGCAGACACAATCCGAGCACGAAAAGAATCAGAAAGGAGGTTTCGAAATCATTGACGCGTGCAGGTGAATCCTGCCGCCCGACGACACCCGTCAGGTTCAGGAACGTTCCCGCCATGAGGAGAATGCCGCCAAAAATGCCCCAGTTTCTGAAGCACACGAGATCCCGCTTTTGAACCAGCCCGTAGAATTCGATCAAGCCGACGATTGCGAGAAAAACCATCGTCGCGCCGAAAACGTAATCCGAGAGAACTTTGTTCTTTGAGAACAGCGCAGTGAGCACAACGGTCCAGAGAATCACCGTGCTGGTGAGCCGGCTGGCAAAAATTTTCAGCTTTGACTGCGGTGCCGGCGCGGGCGCGGAAGCGTCAGACATGGGCGAAGAATGCGAAGGCACCCAGCGGCTGTCGAGAGTTTTGCGCTCCCCGAAAGCGCGCAAGCCGGCGCTCCTGCGGCTAATCCCCGAGATTTGTTCCAACGCGGCGGGCAGTTTCGATCCATGGATGATTCAGCGGAACCGTTTTCAACCGGCCCGCGACTTCCGCAATCGGCACGGGTTTCACACCGTCGCCCCGCGCTGCCACCATGACGCCGAACACCTTGTCCAGGATCAACTGAGTGCACATCGTTCCCAAGCGCGTCGCGAGCAACCGATCTCCTGCTGATGGAGTTCCACCACGCTGAACATAGCCAAGGATCGTCACGCGCGCCTCCAATCGAGTCAACTCCTCCAACTCGCGCGAGAGGCGAAGCGTGTTCCCCGCGTGCTGCGCATTCAAAACGGCAAGGTCGGTCTTTGCCTTCTGCTTGGCCGCCTTGTTGGGTGCTGTTTGCTTGCGGCGCGCTGCCGCCAAAAAGTCGGCCGCCTCCGCCTTCGACATTGCTCCTTCTGCAACGGCAATGATGCTGAAGTTTGTTCCATGCTGCTGCCGTTTTCGAATCGCCGCCGCAATGTGCTGCACGTCATAGGGGATCTCCGGCACCAGGATGACGTCCGCGCCTCCTGCGATTCCGGCTCCGAGCGCCAGCCAGCCAGCCCGATGTCCCATGATCTCCGCAATGATGATTCGATGATGGCTGTGCGCCGTGCTGTGCAAACGGTCGACTGCGTCGGTCGCGATCCCGAGCGCAGTGTCGAAGCCAATCGTCGAATCGGTCATCGGCACGTCGTTGTCGATGGTCTTCGGCAGCGTCACGATGTTCAGTCCTTTTTCGACGAGCCGCAGCGCGTTCTTGTGCGTTCCCCCGCCCCCGATGCATACGAGCGCCTCCAGCCTGTTCCGCTCGTAATGCTTCACGATGATGTCGGTCACATCGCGGCTCTTGCCCTTGAAATCCATTTTATGCGGCTTGTCACGGCCTGTTCCAAGAATCGTTCCGCCCACGGTGAGAATTCCCGCAAGCGTGCTCTTGTCCAGATCGCACTGAAGATTTTCCGCCAATCCGCGAAAGCCATCGCGGAATCCGATCACCTCGATGCCTGATGCGACTGCGGCCTTGCCGACCGCGCGGATGGCGGCGTTCAACCCAGGACTGTCGCCGCCAGCCGTGATGATCCCGATACGCCTGTTCTTCTTCATACGTCCTGTATCGCATCCTGACAAAGGAAGCGGGCGGCGTCATCCGGAAATCGCCGGAAAGGAAAGGCACTGCGAACCTGCCGTTCGACACAGGGAGCCAGTTCACCCCGCCGCATCGGAGGAGGGTGATCGATGCGCGTGCGGCAACCACACCGCACACGGCGAAATCACAAGCCGCCGAAACGGCGATGCCTTCGATTGTATTCCTCGAGAGCTTCGAAGAACTGCGCTTTGCGAAAGTCCGGCCAGAGTGTTTGGGTCACGACCAGTTCCGTGTAGGAAATCTGCCACAACAGGAAATTGCTGACCCGCATCTCGCCGCTTGTGCGAATCAGCAGGTCAGGGTCTGGCCAGTTGCGCGTGTAAAGGTGCTGCGCGAAAACCTTCTCCGTGATATCGGCGGGATCGAGTTCCCCTGACTTGATCTTGTGGGCCACGCTCCGCACCGCCTCCACAATTTCGGCGCGGCCGCCATAACTGAGCGCCAGCACCAGCGTCAACCCGTTGTTCCTGGCGAGCGCGGCGGTGGATTTTCGCAACTGTTCCTGAACACTGTCAGGCAGCCGATGAATCTGGCCGATCGCCTCCAGACGCACGTTGTTCCGGTTCAGGTCTGGAGTTTCGTTCTTCAGATACTGCACCAGATACTTCATCAACGTGTCGACTTCATCCTTGGGGCGATTCCAGTTTTCCGCTGAGAAGGCATAGAGGGTCAGGTATTTGATGCCCACTTCGCCGGCGGCGCGGATGATCATGCGCACCGATTCTGCGCCCTGCCGATGACCTTCCACCCGGGGCAGGTGACGCTGGCGGGCCCAGCGGCCATTGCCGTCCATGATGATGGCGACGTGCTGCGGCAGGGATGCCTTGGCTTCGGAACTGAGGTGCGCGGCCTGCGGACTCATGGGCAGGTTCGTGACGCCGTGTTTCAGGGTTGGAGCGCTGGAACCGGCGATCTGCTCAAAATCAGCTCTACTCCACGCAATCCAGCGCCTTCCGCCTTCGCGGATACTTAAACAAAAATAGTCTGCTCGCGGCCTGGACCCACACTCGCGATGAACAACCTCGCGCCGGTCAACTCGGAAATGGCCTTCAGGTAGGCGCGACATTTCGGCGGCAGCTCCTTGTAGGTCTTGGCGCTGTCCGTCGGTTTTTGCCATCCCGGAAATTCCGCGTACTCCGGCTGGCAGCGCGCGAGAACCTCCACATCGCTCGGCATGTAGTCGTAACGCTTCTTTCCATCCCGGTACCCAATGCAAACCTTGATCGTTTCCACCGTGTCCAGACCATCGATGTTGGTAATCGCGAGATCGTCGATGCCATTCACCATCGTCGCATGGCGTGTTGCCACGGAATCGAACCATCCGCAGCGACGTGCGCGGCCGGTTGTCGCGCCAAATTCCCGTCCCATGGCGTGCAGCATGTCAGCGATCTCGGCATTCTCCGTCGGCAACGGACCTTCGCCGACACGCGTGGTATAGGCCTTCATCACGCCCACGACACGGTCCATCCGATGCGGCGGCACGCCTGAACCTGTGCAGGCACCGCCCGCCGTGGTGTTGGACGACGTGACAAACGGATACGTGCCATGATCTATGTCGAGAAACGTTCCCTGCGCGCCTTCGAACAAAACATCCTTGCCGCGCAAGATGGCGTCGTGCAACAGCACCACCGTGTTCGCAACGAACGGCCGCAGGTAATCGGCGGCAGCAGAATACTCCGCAAAGATCTTCTTGAATGACAGTGGCGCGGCGCCAAAAGCCTTCAGCACCCCGTTGTTCTCCTTGATTTTTGCTGCCAGTCGATCCTCAAAACGCTCGGCGTTGATCAGGTCGATGATGCGCAATCCCACGCGCGCGGCTTTGTCTCCGTAGGCAGGGCCGATCCCGCGCTTCGTCGTGCCGATCTTGTTCTTGCCCTTTAAGACTTCGCGCTGGGCATCGAGTTCGCGATGGTAGGGAAGAACCACGTGGGCGGTTTCGCTGATGAACAGGTTGCCATCGACCTTGATGCCGAGCTTGCGCAATCCTTCGATTTCCGAGACCAGGCCGATCGGATCGATGACGACGCCATTGCCGATGACGCACGTCTTCTTTTTGCGAAGGATGCCGGAGGGGATGAGGTGCAGGACGTATTTCTGCTTGCCTACGAAGACGGTATGCCCGGCGTTGTTTCCACCTTGGGTGCGGACGACCACATCCGCCTGCTCCGTGAGCACGTCGATGATCTTGCCTTTGCCTTCATCGCCCCACTGGGCGCCTACGAGAATTGTATTGGCCATGTCTGTTAAACCGTTTCAGCAAGAAAGCATTCCAGCACTGCAGGAGCCTCTGGAGCGATCCGCTGCCGCCGCTTTGCGGCAAGAAAAATCCCCGAACTTGCATTCGGGGCAAAGCGTTCTTCTTTGCGGGCAAACACTAGGAAGCCGGGGTAAACGTGTCAATCCCCGAGCGCGCCGCGCGCGCACAACTCAGGACAGGGCGCCGTAGCGGCTGGCATCCTTGCCTGCTGTGGAAGCGGGCTTCTAGCCCGGTGGAAGGAACCTCAAACGGAGGCGAGCGCGTTGAGAGGGTCTGAGTGTCTCTCGTGCTTAACGATTTCTTCCGGGCGGCGAGGATGCACGCCCTCTACGTCAGGCAAGATGCCTGACGCCACCCTCACCTCCGTTACGCTTCGCATAGCGACCATGGCGAATTACATCGACTCGCTTGCGATGCATTTGGAAACTCAGGCCATGGCATTGCCCCCGGATCTGCACATGCATACACCGCTCTGCCGCCACGCGCGCGGCGAGCCTGTGGATTACGCGCGTCATGCCGCGTCCGTGGGACTTCGCGAAATCGGGTTTTCAGATCATTCACCCATGCGCGACCCCGACTTCGACGACTGGCGCATGCGCGCGGATCAACTCGACGAATACGTTGAGAAGGTGGAACGAGCGCGGCGGGAAGTTCCCGCGATCAAGATTCGTCTCGCGCTGGAAGTCGACTACCTTCCCGGACAGGAGGATTGGATCCGCGAACTCGCCCAGCGGCATCCGTGGGATTACCTGATCGGCTCAGTCCATTATGTGTCGGACACGTGGGCCATCGACAACCCGCACATGCTTTCAGAATGGAAACAGCGCGACGCGGATGAAGTCTGGACGTGCTATTTCGAGCGGCTGATGCAAGCGGCAGGGACGGGCTTTTTTGAGATTCTCGCCCACGCTGACCTTCCCAAGAAATTTGGCCATCGCCCCACTCGTGATTGTTCCCGCCTTTACCAGGGCCTCATCGCTTCGGCAAAACGGCATGCGTGCGCCATCGAACTGAACACGGCGGGCCTCCGCAAGGAATGCCGGGAGATTTACCCAAGCCGCGAAATTCTCACGCTGGCCCAATCCGGGCAGGTCGCCATCACATTTGGGTCAGACGCGCATGCTCCCGAGGAAGTCGGCATGAACTTCAACGATGCGGTCGCACTCGCGCGCTCGGTGGGTTATGACAGTTGCTGCACGTTCGAAAAAAGGGCGCGGCACATCCTGCCGCTGCCAGCCTAGGGTCCCAGCAGCACGCGATAGAATCGCGACGGATCGCTCAGTGATGAATCTGTGAATTCGAGCGGCAGCGCAGGCGAGTTCGTGCTGAACAGCGTTGTCCAGTCCACCAGGTTTGTTGAACTCTGCACGGCGTAGTCGGGACCCCCATCTCCGTCCACGCGCAATGTCAGCGACGTGCCTGTCCAATTCACAGCGGTCAACTGCGGCGCTGCCAGCGGGTTGATGACAACGTTGAAGGTTTGCGTTGCGGCGAGACTGGGCGTGCCATTGTCCGCAACCCGAACTGAAACGGGTTGAATCGTACCCGCGTGCGCCACCGCGGGCCGCCATGTAAAAACCCCCGTGTTGCTGTCCAACGACGCTCCGGCGGGTCCGGCCAACAACGTAAACGTCAGCATTTGCCATGGCAGATTCACGTCCGCCGCGAGGTTCGTCACGACAACGTTGACGCCCACATTCACGGTTGCATCGGAAATCTGCGACAATGTCGGGGCCGCGTTGGCAGGGACCATGGCGGCAATTTCAGCAGCGGCGAGAGGGCGCGAGTAAATGGCAATGCTATCCAGTGCGCCGCGGAACATCGGTTGCGCGGGATCAGCGCCGCGCGCAAGGTATTGGTGCGGAGTTGCAGTTGCCGTATTCGGCGC
The DNA here is from genome assembly GCA_035629175.1 of Verrucomicrobiia bacterium. NCBI lineage: Bacteria > Pseudomonadati > Verrucomicrobiota > Verrucomicrobiia > Verrucomicrobiia bacterium. Next base: position 27,443 of record DASPIL010000074.1, read on the forward strand.
ATTCAAGGCGTCGGGCGCAACAGGGATTTCACCCTCGTCCTGCAGCACGCCGTTCATAAACAGGCGGCCCGTGGTGCCGTCGGATAACGTCACGACAACATGCGTCCAATTTCCTGGAACCAAAGCCGCGGCGGCAGTGAGCGTGTGCTCGACACCTGAGTGACGCAGGATAAAACGCGCGCGCCCCGAGCCGTCGTCGGGCGTCAAAAACATCGCGTTGGTTGCCGCGGATCCAAAATGCCAGACGGGTTGGTTGGACTCGCCACCATTCCATCGAACCCACGCCGTAATCGTCATTTCCTTCAGGTCCGACAAGGAGCGATCCAGGACAACATATTGGTTCGTCCCGCTGAATAACATCGCTCCCACGCGTCCGCTTTCGGACAAGCGCCAGGAAGGACTCCCAATGAGGTAGGCGTCTGTGACACCAATCTGGTCGCGCGTCATGGGGCCGCTGGCTGAAGCGAATTCATAGGCGGCGAACTGCCGCTCGGGCGCAGTGCGCACCCAATTGTTCGGGACGCCCGTGAACGGCAGATGCCCAAAGGCGAAGCCGTTGGTCACAGCGCGGCCTGCCTGGAAATCGCCGTCGATCACGCCCCACCCGGCAACGTATCCGCCTTCCAGAATCGCTGAACCTTTTGCAACGCCCCAATTCGTCACAGACGCACCACGAATCTGCGCGCGCTCCAGCACCCTGGCAAAGTCACCAATGACAGAACCGCCACTCACAACCGCCCAATCCCGAACCTTGGCATTGTCGCGGATGACCGCTGAATTCATGACAAGCGCGTGTCCACTCACCACGCCGTTGTTAGTCACCGTTGCGGAATCGCGAACAACGGCAAAATCTTCCACGCGCGCATTGCCTCGGACCCGCGCGTTGTTGAGCACCCTCGCATTCGGCCCAATGTAGGCCGACGCATCAACCAGCGCGCCCGCCGAACGCCAGCCGCCGCCATTCGCGTGCTGGATCAAGCCGGACGTTCCGCCGTTGTTGGATTCCCGTGGCACTGCGCCAAACATCTGCAGCTCGTAATGCAGCCGCTGTTTGGATCCGTGGGAGCGATACGGATAAACGAGGTCGTCGAAGCCTGTGAATTGAACGCTGTTGGGCGTCCCCGCGACTGAGAGATATACGCGGTTTTCATTCGCCGCGAGCGTGACGCTGTTGCTGCCGGAATTCCAAAGCGGCGAATACCGTTCGGCACCGGAATCGGAAATGACGATGAACGCCGCGCGCCAGTCCGCGCCGCGTGTCGTGTCGGGAAGCCCCCGAAAGTTCACGGTGACTTCGCGCCCTGCTCCGATCCCCTGCGGCACCAAATCGTGAATCGCATAGGCGCCCTGCATCGGCGCCATTTCCATCGGAACCCGCCACCAGTTGATGTCATCCGCCCTCCGCACCAGGTCGGTCGTGATAAATCGACGCCACAGTGCCGGGTTCTGGGAGTTGAGTGCGTTGGTGATCGCCGCCTGATTTTCGTAATCAAACGTCAATTGCCTGCGAGCGAAGTATCCGATGATGTCCTTAACATTCGAGTGCGGGGTAAGGTTCTCGAGCGTCGTGTACATGTAAACGCCGGGAAGATTCTGTTTCCAGATCCTGGCCATCGTGCCGAATCCCAGGTCCGTCAACGCATCCGGATTTTCGTCGAGATACAGGAAAAAGGGCCACGACAGATAGTAGTCCCGGCCGTGCGCCACGGTCATGTGCGCGCTGTGGATGTAGTTCGCATCAATGCCGCTGTCGTTTGGAAACAGGTTCCTATAGAACGTGATCCACAATTCTCGCCCATAGTTCGCCTGGCCTTCCGACCAGGTTCCATCCACGGCCTGGCCGCCATCACGCTGATGAAACTGGAACACGTGCATGAGCTCGTGGGGTATCACCCACGAAGGCGGGTCCATCCGAAGCCCGTCAGGAGTGATATTGATGTATCCGAACTGCGTGTTTCCGTCGCCTCCGGCCCAATAACCGCTGTGCCAGGTGATCATGTTCACCTTGTATTTGCTGCCATTGCGATTGGCGGGATTCCACGATTCAGCAGGTTCGCGGTATCCAAGATGGTTCACGTACACCTGCCACGTCTCCTCCAGGTTGCGCAGTGTCCATTCAGGCATGTTCACATTCCACGACGCGTGCGATGCGACAGTCGAATCCCACAGGAATCGAAAGTGTTTCGACTCCATCGACATTACTGTCCGCCCGAATGTGTTCGCCGCGCCCGGAGCGGGACATTCCGTGCTGTAGCGTGGGAGGTAGGCGTCGCCGGTGATGTCGCCGGCACGAACGTATCCGACGGCAAACTCCTGGCCCGCCGATGCAGCATTGCCCAGGGGATCGATTCTCAAATCGCGCAATGTGGCGCGCCAGGAACGTTCAAGTCCGAGCTCAAGTCGATACACGTGCAAGGCGCCGTCCTTGGGGATGAGCGAGTTGGGAATCGTCAGCGCTCGTGTTGCATTGATGCCGGGCGCAGTCGTGACCCCGTAATAGATCTGAATATTTCCACTGAACGCCGAAGGCACCTGCAGTTGCAATTCCAGGAAGTCGTTAAATCCAAGATTCAGGTTCGGGCCGTTTGCGAAGTTCAGGCGCGACAGTTGTGGATGACTGCCGCTCGCCGCCCCGCTCAGCACGCCATTCGTCACGGTCGCGCTGGCGATCCCAGCCATGGTCCAGCCTGCCAAAGCACCATTCGTCTCCCAACTTGCAAGAATCACGAAATTGGTCAACGGCGGCGAAACGGGATCGACAACGATGTTGCTTGGCGACCCGTTGGCTGCGTTGTTCGCAACAATAAAAGTCGCTATCGCCGGAATGGCTGAGTAGGCGCGGGCATTGCCGTCACCCGAAAACGCATACGCTGCGACATGACACGTTGCGCCCGCGGGAAGGTTCGTGAGTTCGGCGTTCGTTCCCGCGCCCGAGTAGACGACATAGGCATTCGTCGCCAGCAACCGTTCGCCTGCGCCGAAGCTCGGATCACCCGCATACACAAAGCCGTCCACGGGCCGTTGCTTCAGAAGGCTGGATCCCGTCCAGATTGTCACCAGCGTTCCTGCGCTCGCTGCATCGGGATTCCATGAGATCGTCGCGTTGCGATTCGTTCCCGTGACGACATCGACGCTCGTGACGGGATTGGGAGCGACGCTGACGGAATCGATGTTCGTTGCAGTCAGGCTGAAGTCGCTGAACCTGGCTTCGCGCGCAGTGTCACTGAACGTGGCGTGGACCAATCCAACCTGCAGGGGCAAGCCTGCGAAGTCGGCGCGGCGAATGACCGTGCCGCTGATTGGCGCGGGAAAGTTGACGAGTTGCCAGGGATCGCCCGCGTTGGCGCGTTGATAGAAGTGAAAGTTGGTTCCATTCACTCGATCGATGCGAAGCCAGTAATTGTTGTTGGGAAATCCGCCCGGGTTCACCTGCGTTGTCGCGCCGTTCACCTGGTTCCGCAAGTAATTCGGGAAATTGAACTGGTCGAATCGCGTCCACGATAAGAAATCTTCACTGCCTCCCAGTGGATTGCCTCCGTCAGAAAACGCCCGCACCTGCAGGCCCGCCGTATTGAAACTGTTGTTGTCGAATGGCGTGACAACGCGGACTGAGACCGAGAAGTCACCCGGCATCACCTTGTAGAGGAAGAATCCGTCGTCATCGGCGTGCTCCCACGCAGTCCCTGTCGATTGCACCGACAACACCCCGCTGGCAGTGATGTTCGCATCGAGCTTCAACGTGGCGCCAGGACCTCCGCCGCCCACGCCCGAGTTCGAAAACTCGCCAGCGCCGAGATACACGCCATCCCAGATTGTCCCGGAAATTCCGGTGCTGAGATAATCGATGGTGGAATTGAAGTTGTCCGAAAGCGTTGCGGCTTTTGCAGCAATGGATGTCAGGCACAAAGCGAGGGCGACCTTTGCAAACGGCATGTTCATTCTGGTGTCCGAAATGGTGACCGCGGGTTCAGGTCATCATCGTCGAGCACGAGAATGTATCAGCCCATAGGGGTCATGCACGTCTGCATGCTGCAAAACCACAGCCGCTCCAGCGCCAAGGACTGCATAAGGGATAGCGACACATGGGAATCACGGATGAGATACGAATCAGTGTTCACAGCCTCCACCTTTTTCGTGTGGTTCGTGTGGTTCGTGGTTGCCTCGCCTCTTCGGATGCCGCGATGAAGGTACTTTGTTAACTGCGGTCATCGCCCTCATCTGCGGCAGACGTTGCTTGCCCACGCTGCCTTTACCCCAGCGGTCTTGCTGCCGCCACCTCCGCTCAGCTGCGGGGGTTGGACCCGCAGTTTGCTGCCTCTCAACCACTCTCGCTCTTCAGCGGTCGCTCTGCCGCTTGCTGCGTGGAACCTCCTCGCTCTCGCGCATCCCCGACCCTGCCCTCCTGCCAGTCCCCGTTCGTCGCGCTTCCCCGGTTTCTTCTATTTCCACATCTTCGCGTCGAACTTCCTCCGAGACCTGCTGTTCGTCCGTGCGCGCCTGTTTGCGCACCCGAACCTCCTCGCGCACATGTGTCTGCTTCTCCACCACCGCCTCCTCGCGTCGCAAAGGAATGTAGATTTCCTTGTCCGAAAACTCCGTTGTCGCCGCGCCTGATTCCGTGGCCGGCACGCGTTCAATCACGATTTCCTCGCGCTTGAGCTGGACCGGCTGGTTGACAGTTTCGGTGCGAACAACCTTGCGCAACCGTACTCCGCCGACTTCGACCTCGCGCTTTCCGATCTTCACATCTTCCTGCGCCAGCTTGATCGTGCGTTCGTCGCCTGCTCGTTGCTGTGTCGTGTTTTGCCCACTCGTCATCGTCCCCTGCGTCTGCGCCCGTTGCTGGGTCGCACCCGTCCGTTGGGCAGTCGCCAGGCCATAGTAGGAATAGATCGTTTGTTCGTCGTTTACCTGGATGTCGGCATCTGCATCAAACGCGGGGGCGTCCTTCACCCGATCCTTCCCATAGGGCAAGCGGATCCGCTTATCGCGCTCATTGACGTTCACTTGCTGCGCAGGCACGACATGGTTCTTGCCAAAGAACCAGCCAGTGCGGACGCCTATGAACGCGGGCTCACCCTGGTGATCGGACCAAAGACATTCCAGCGTTCCAATCTTGTCGTTGTTCTGATCGACAACGTCGTAGCCGATGTACTTGCTCAGGTCGCGATCGAAGCGTGACCACGCAGCACGCGTTGCATGACGGGCTTGATCCCAGGACAGACGCGACTTGCCGTAGTTCTTCTCATACTCGCGGCGAAGATCGGGTTCCGCCTGGTCGTAGGTTCTGCCCTGGCTGCCGTAGAGACCCCAGCCTTCGTATCCCGTCCGATACGCACCCTGGTAATCGTCATACGTGTAATCCTTGTTGTAATAGGGTTCACGCTGGTACTGCTCGCGCCAATACGCGTCCTCTTGTGTGGGGTTCACGCGTTCGGCGATGCCTTTTCCGATCAAGCCGCCCGCCACCGCGCCAACCGCTGCGCCTGCCACAGTTCCGATGGGACCGCCGATACCGGTGCCTGCTGCGGCTCCAGCCAATGCTGCTGCTCCCGCGCCGCCTGCCGCGCCTCCCGCCGCAGCCCCGAGCCCGGTGCCAACCGGATGTGCGCCCGGCGCGCCGGAGATCGGATCACGGTTTTCGTCATCACCACGTCGTTGATTGCTTCGATTTTTCTCTGCCATAAAATGCCTTTCGTTTTGGTCCCGCTTAAGTCAGTCACGGGGCCCGCAAACTCTACTGGGGCGATGACCCAAAATCCGGGACAGTTCATATCCCAACAACAACCCGCGTCGTGGCGCGCATTGCTCCAGCGCGCCGCAGCCACTAAGCTTCGCGCGTGAATTTGAAAGGTATTGTTTATCTGGTGGGAGCGGGACCGGGTGATGCCGGATTGCTCACGTTGCGAGGAGCCGAACTGTTGCGGCAGGCTGACGTCGTCATCTACGACATGCTCGTCAATCCCGAACTCTTGCGTCTCGCGCGGCCGGCCGCGGAACTGATTCCGCGCGGAAGCCGCGGCGAAACTGACGCTTTGTCGCAGGCCGATTTGAATTTGCTCCTCGTCCGCAAGGCGCAGGAAGGCAAGCGCGTGGTGCGGTTGAAGGGTGGCGACCCGTACGTGTTCGGCCGAGGAGCGGAGGAAGCGGAAGAACTCGTGGCTGCCGGCATTCCTTTCGAGGTGGTGCCCGGCGTCTCGTCCATTGCT
>DASPIL010000075.1 GCA_035629175.1 Verrucomicrobiia bacterium
TTTTCGCGGAAAAGGCCATCTGGCTTCGTTGCTCCTCAGTCGAAGATCCACCAGGGATATTCTCCTTCGTCGCGCCTCGCCATATGGCCTTTTCCGCGAAAACAGCACCCCACTTATTTTTCAGACAGGCTCTTAAAGGCAGTGCCCTGTTTTCGTGTGATTAGTGTGATTCGTGGTTAATAATTCCCTCGGCCCACCTTACCTTCAATTCGCGCAATTAGCGGAATTCGCGTAAACCCGTTTTCCCCTCTGCATCCAGACGAAAAGCTTCAGAGAACCACGAATCACGCGAACCACAGGAAACAGCGTCTCTGATCTGAGGTGAGCACCGCTATTGCGCAGTTCTCTTCTCCCTGACAAAGCAAGATAACCTCACGCCAAGGACGCGAAGGCCGCAAAGAAGAGAGACGTCAAACCGAAGCGCAGGCTTCAGCCTGCTTGGATTGGTTCGTGTGCTTAGTGTGATTCGTGGTTGAATCCGCTTCCGTCTGTCTTCAATTCGCGAGAATTGGCGTAATTCGCGTAAACGCCGTTTTGTCTTTTCTGAATCCGTGTTCATCCGTGTCCATCCGTGATTAAAATCCTTCTCCTGCATTTCTGCGACATTCACGCGATCCGTGGTGCCCGCGAACTTGCCCTTTGAAGTTCCTTCCGCGGACCGCTACGTTCCTCGAATGGCCGACATCGTCCTGACCACGCTGAACGCGAAGTATATTCATGCTTCGTTCGGGCTGCGTTATCTCATGGCGAATCTCGGCCAACTGCAATCGCACGCGGCCATTGCTGAGTTCGATATCAACCAGCGTCCGCTCGAAATCGCTGAACAGTTGCTCGCCCTCAATCCGCGGATTCTCGGATTCGGGATTTACATCTGGAACGTCACGGAAACCGAAAAGGTCATCGCCACAATCAAGCGCGTTCGGCCGGAAATCGTGGTCATCCTCGGTGGACCCGAAGTCAGCCACGAAACCGGCACACAGTCGATCGTCCATCTCGCCGACCACGTCATCACAGGCGAAGCCGACCTCAAATTCGCGGAGCTCTGTAACCAATTGCTTTTAGCGTCTCTTTCTCCCCTCGCCTGCGACGCGAGGAGCGGGAGAGCGGCCGGGACAGAGGGCGCCTCCTCTCCCCAACCCTCTCCTCCGCTCCGAGCGGAAGAGAGGGAGTTGACTGGAGATCTGCTGAATCACGGGCCAGAGCCACGGTGCTCCACTTGGCTCCCTAAAATCGTCCACGCCCCCCTGCCCGATTTCTCGCAACTTGCGCTTCCCTACGATCTCTACAACGCCGACGACATCGCGCATCGCATCATATATATCGAAGCGTCGCGCGGATGCCCCTTCACCTGCGAGTTTTGCCTTTCGTCGCTCGACGTTCCCGTGCGCCAGGTTCCGCTTCCATTGCTGCTGGATCATCTTCAACGCCTCATCGACCGCGGCGTGAAGCAGTTCAAATTCGTTGACCGCACGTTCAACCTCAACGTCAACGTCAGCCAGGCAATCCTTGAATTCTTTCTTGCACGCCATCAGCCCGGGCACTTCTATCATTTCGAAATGATCCCCGACCGGCTGCCGGTTCCTTTGAGGGAAATTATCGCGAAATTTCCGGCGGGATCTTTGCAATTCGAAGTCGGCATTCAAACCTTCAATCCGACCGTGGGCGGCCTGATCAAGCGCCGGCAGAATTACGATCGGCTCGAGGACAACTTCCGATTCCTGCGGCAGCACACGGGCGTGCACCTGCACGCCGACCTGATTGCGGGCCTACCTGGCGAAACCCTGGAGAGCTTTGCATCAGGCTTCAATCGCCTGATTGCATTGCAGCCGCACGAGATCCAGGTCGGCATTTTGAAGCGGCTGCGCGGAACGCCGATCGTGCGTCACGATGCCGAATGGCGAATGGTGTACAGCAGCCATCCGCCGTATGAGATTTTGCAAAACAAGCTGATTGATTTCGCCACGATGCAGCGTCTGCGCCGGTTCGCGAAGTATTGGGACCTGGTTGGCAACAGCGGTAATTTTGTTGAGACCACACCGTTGCTATGGGCTGGCGACAAATCTCCGTTCGGCGAATTTCAGCGTCTGAGCGAATGGCTCTACGCCCGCACGCGGCGGACGGACAGCATTGCGTTGATGCGCTTGATGGAACTGCTCTTTGTATTCCTGACCCGTGAGCGCGAAGATCGGATCGATCCCAAGGCGGCCGCCGAAGCGCTTTGGCGCGACTATCAACGCGGCGGCCGGTTTGATAAGCCGGGGTTCCTCAAGGATTACCTGCCGGAAGATTCAAAACCGGCGCGCGCTTCGCAGCCCCAGCAACTCCCCAAGCGCCAGTCCCGTCACGCAGCAGCGTAGCGCGACCCGGGTCCCAAAAATTCAGGCGAGGTAAGTCACCTTCCCATCCGAAATCTCGAACACCTTCAACCTTTCCAGATTTTCGAACACGCCATTGACCGCTTCTTCAGAGGCTTGAGCGCCGAGCAAACTTCTGATGGAAGATCGGAGAGTCTTGACGGTGCGGGGTTTTGCGACAGTTGGTCTATTCAGGAAGGCCCGCACCTTTTGAACAGGATCCTGGCTGGGCTTTTGTGGCACGGAGAAACACGTTTAACAGGAGCACGCAGAGGCAGCAGAGAAAAGCAGAGGAAGCTGTTTGCGAATCCGTGTTCATCCGTGGTTAAATTCCACGTCCTCGCGGCTCTCATTTTCGTGTGCTTAGTGTGATTCGTGGTTGACCCTGCCTTTGTCCGCGTTCCTGCCTCGATGTTCGCGAGATTGCCACAATTCCGTCGACAAGTGGGCGTCGTTCTGATTATAAAATGCCGCACAGAAGGAACCTTATGAGCCGATTGGTCATCAATCCCGGCACCTCCCAAGCCACCGAAATCACACTTAAGCCCGGCGTGAACACTGTCGGCCGAGGATCGCACAATGACGTCCAGATCAGTGACGCCAGCGTGTCCGGATCGCATTGCGAGCTGACGCTGCAGGACGGCTGCCTGGCTCTCCGCGATGTGGGCTCGACAAATGGAACGTTCGTGAACGGAACCCAGGTGCAGACCGCAACGTTCGCAGATGGCCAGCCGTTTCGGCTCGGATCGGTTGAAGTGTGCTTTTATTCCAGCGCCACGGCCCCTGCGGCCGCCAGCCGCGCATCAGCGGCCGAACCGCAAAAGCTCGTGCTGTCGAGCTCCGGATCAGGACAGCCGTCCCTCGTGATTGCGCCACCTGCGACTCCCGGTGCGCCTCCGATCCCGCAGCCGAATCTGGGTGGCTCCTCACTCCGGCCACCAGGCCTCAGAATCTCCGGCGGACATTCCACTTCTGCAGCCGCGCCCGCAGAGGCTGGTTCCGATGGCGGCGAGACTCCGCCGCCCGCGTTCGAAGCCCCAGCGGGTCCGCGCTTTTGCAAGTTCCACCCCAAATCGATCGCGCGATTTCTTTGTCGTAAATGCAATCGCACGTTTTGTGATCTCTGCGTTTCGAGCCGCTCCGGCCCGGGCGGGCTTTCCGTCAAAACCTGCCGCAGTTGCGGAGTTGAGTGCCAGCCGTTGACCGTTGAGCGCAGCGGACAAAAGCACCGCGGGTTTTTCGGCCATATTCCGGGAGCGTTTGTTTATCCGTTCAAGGGGATGGGTCCGCTCATCTTGATCGTCGCCACGATCGTCTTCGCCGCGCTGTCGTTTGTGAGTGCCGGCATCTTTACGATTTTTCTGAAGATGGCTGTCATGGGCTACATCTTCCTGTTCATGCAAAACATCGTTCACGCCACTGCGGCGGAGGAACACGAGCTGCCCGGCCTGCCCGATTTTGAAGGGCTTTTTGGCGCCTTCTTCACGCTCGCGGGAACGGTCATCATGAGCTTCGGCCTGGCGATCGGCCTCGCCATTGCCAAGTTTTTCGAGGTCGACACCATCCCAACCGCAGCGCTTACCGCTGCGCTGGTGTTTGGTTGCATCTATTTCCCGATGGCATTTCTGGCATCTGCGATGAAGGACACCGCACTTGCCAGCAATCCGCTCGTCGTCGTTCCCGCGATCATGAGGGTTCCATTGGAATACACGGTGACGGTGATCCTGATGGGAACAATCTTCGGCGTGCAGCAACTCGGCGAAATGCTGTCGGAACGCGCCGGCGACGTCGTGCTGACCACGCGATCCATGGCGGAATTATTCATGGCCTTCGGCGTGAAATCGTTGCTGGCATTCATCGGCGTGTATCTCCTCACCGTGAACATGCGGATCCTGGGAATGCTCTACGTCACGAAGAAAGACCGGCTCGGCTGGTTTTGAGGCGCGGCTTTCACTCTACCTGCGCACAGTTGTCGCCTGGTGCAAGGGAATGGCGTTGGTTTGCGTCAGGAAACCAGTTTTCTGCTTCAGTTCCGACCACCTTTTCTCCAGGCGCTGAATTCGTTTGTCGAGAAGCGGATGACTGCTCAACGCCTCAGGCAATTCGAAGTCGCCATGCAGGTGGCGAAACTTCTGGAACACTGAAGTCATCCCGCGCGGATCAATATTCGCCTTCACCAAATAATCCCAGCCCACTTCGTCCGCCTCGGTTTCATATTCCTTGGAGAAGCCCTGGACGATCATGAAACCGGATCCGAGCGCGAGCAGGTTGACGAGCCCGCTCTTGCTGTGAAACAACACGCCCACGATCAACATCGGCCCCGCAGCAGCCGCCATCTGGCGAAAGATGTGCCGCTCGGTGACGTGAGCCAACTCGTGTGCGAGGACACCCTGGAGTTCTTCAGGACGTTCGACCAGTTCCAGCAACCCGGTGTTGACCACGACAAACCCGCCGGGGAGCGCGAAGGCGTTCGGATCAGGATCGTCCACGATGAAAAATTTCACGTCATTGCCCATGCGCGGAATGACTGAAAGGAGGGGCCGCGCCAGTTCAGTCAACTGTGCGACTTCATTCGAATACGCATTGCCGCTGACATCGGCATCGATTTCACCGAGCACCTCCAATCCGAATTCACGTTCCATTTCTGGAGGAACACGCGCGGCGACTGCGCGCACGAGGACGCCTGAAAAGAGCGAGAAGCAGGCCGTGACGAGTATTCCCGCCGCGATCACGCCGAGGGTGATCTTGATTCGCCAGGCGAATTCCTTGCGACTCCTCTTCGCTTCAATTTCAGCGCGCAGATCCTGAACCTGCGGCAAAGAGGGATTTCGAAGAACCAGCTCGTCGTAGGTCACAATGCTGACGCCAGGATTCTGGGTGTCGCGAAAATTGATGCGATTGATGGCGGCATCCCAGCTGACGTCCACCTGGTCGGCGGGAATTTCGAAGGAAAAGTCTTCGGCGACGAAACGGAGCTTGGTGGGTTCGAGTGAAAGCCGCCCTTCCTTGGATTCGTTTCCGAGATCCGGGTGAAACAAATGTGCGAAATAACCGTGTATGCCCTGGCTCACGAGGGTGGATCGTATCAGCGGGGGGATGGTTGAAAAGGACTAAAGGACTAAAGGACTAAAGGACTAAAGGACGAAGGGGACGAAGAGACTAAAGGACGAAGGGATGAAAGGGGTTTTTTGAAGCGCCTCCTCTCCCCGGCCCTCTCCTCCGCTCGAAGCGGATCGGAGCGGAATAGAGGGAGTTTTATTAAGGGCTACGCGGCGGGGGGGGGGTGATTAAAAGTGGGTGGTCAAACTCGGTTGATTTTGAACTCCCCCTCTTCCGAGCGAAGCCGGAGGAGGGGGCGGGGGGAGGAGGCACTCGCCTCGTAAACAGCAGGCATCCTTCTTCATCTCTGCTATCTCTGCTTCCT
>DASPIL010000076.1 GCA_035629175.1 Verrucomicrobiia bacterium
GCTGATCTCCCTGGCCACAGCCCGAGCCGAAGCGAGCCAACTCCGGACAGGAACCACTAAACGGAAAGCCGGATGCGGGAAATCCGCCCGTCCGGTTTGGAGGGAGGGGCGAGGTTAATCCCTCGCTCCTACCCCTATCGGAACTCCCGTTTATTCCGCGAACAGGAAACGCAGGTCGTCCAGCGTTAGACTTTGCGCGAAGCGTTCCTCTCCCAGGACATCCTCGGCAAGCGCGGCCTTCTTTTTTTGCAGCAGACGGATCTTCTCCTCGATGCTCTCCCGAATCAGAAGCCGATACGCCATGACCTTGCTGGTCTGGCCAATTCGATGCGTCCGATCGATGGCCTGGTTTTCCACCGCAGGATTCCACCATGGATCAAACAGCACAACGTACGAAGCTGCCGTCAAATTCAGCCCGAAGCCGCCGGCCTTCAATGAAATCAGGAACACGGCGCCTCCAGCGTGTGATTGAAACTCCCGGACGAGGTCGCCGCGATTCTCCGTTTGTCCCGCCAGGTAGAAGTGGTGCCAAGACTTTTCCTTTACCAGATCGCGGATGAGATCAAGCATCCCCACGAATTGCGAGAAGACGAGCACCTTGTGCCCCTCTTCCATCAGCGGCTCCAACAAATCTTCCAAGGCCTCAAGCTTGGCGCTCGTGGCCGTCCTGAGCTTGTCGTTGACCAGAGCCGGATGGCAACAAATCTGGCGCATGCGCAGCAGCGACGTCAGGATGTTGAACCGTTCCTCGTTGAGCTGCTGATGCGACTCGATGCGGAGCAGCATCAGGCGGGCGCGCTTCAGCTCTGCACGATAGAGCGTTTGCTGCTCGCCTTCCATGTCGCACAGCAGATCCTCCTCGACGCGGTCAGGGAGATCCTTCGCAACCTGGGATTTGGCACGGCGGAGCAGGAATGGCCGCACCCGCGCTGACAGCCTGCGGCGCGCGAGGGGATCATCCTTCGCATTGAAGTGCCGCAGGAAGTGTGTGCGATTCCCGAGCGCACCCGGCATCGCAAACGACATGATGCTCCACAAATCGAGCAGCCGGTTTTCTATGGGAGTCCCCGTGAGCGCGAGGCGATGCGAAGCCTTGAGCGCGCGCGCTGACTGGGCGGTAAGCGAGTCGGGATTTTTAATGTACTGCGCCTCGTCTAGGATTACCGCGAGCCAATCAACGTCCGCGATGGCAGGAGAAAGCGAGCGCAGCTGCGCGTAATTCACGACGATCAGGTCAGCCGTTTGTCGCGCCTTGGGGAGCTCCTCCGCGTTTTCTCCACGCCAGAGGCGGACGCGCAGCGCCGGGTAGAACCGCTCGGCTTCCGCCCGCCAGTTGTCCATGACCGACTTAGGGCAGACCACGAGGCTTGGGTGCGCCGGCAGTTGAGACGATTCCCTCAGCCACGCAAGCCAGGCGAGGGTTTGCACCGTTTTGCCGAGACCCATGTCATCGGCGAGCACGCCGCCAAAGTTGTTTGACGTTAGATAAGCGAGGAAGTGGAAGCCCTCGGTTTGGTAGGGACGCATCTGCGCGCGCACGCTACCGGGAAGATCCGGAGCCACGCGCGTTTTCAGTTCGCTGACGCGCTTCTGGATGGTTTCAACCCTTTCGGGCCCGAGGAACTTTTTCGCAGCTTCATCGGCGAGTTGCAGCGCGTGGAAACGCTGAGGCTCGGCGGAGAACTGCTTCGCGCTGAGCCCGAGCCGCGCCAGTTGTTCATCCTCCTCGGCAGAGAAATTAAATTGCAGCCTTCGCCAGCCTTTTTTTCCAAGCCTCACATATCGGCCACGCGCATTGAGCAGGAGCTTGAGTTCGTCGGGCGTCAACGTGGTGTCGCCGACATCGAGAGAAACCTTCAGGTCGAACCAATCAATTCCGGCTTCGCTAATGTCGAGCGAAACGCTGCCGCTGACAGGTTCGTCGCGCAACGTCGCGAGTTCCGGGTCGAGCTCCAGTTCCAATTCAGGCGGCAGGGACTTGAGCCAGGGGACAAGCTTCTCGGGTGTGTCGCGAGTGAGTCGGAACCGCCAGTCACGCGTGTAGGGATCCCATCTCACTTCAAGTTCGTCGAGAATGCGGGGAAAATGCCGTTGCGCGGAGCGATCGAATACGAGCAGCTCATCGTTCGAAGCCTTCGACCGGGGCGCGCGATTGCTTTTTTCCACTTCCCATCCAGCCGGGGTAAAGGTCTCGCGTGGAATGCCGGGCGCGCTGGCATCTACGTTGATGACGACATCCTCGGTTGAGGCTCCTCCGTAACGGGGGCGAATGTTGCAGGAGATCGAAACGACTGCTGGGACTGTCCGCACGCGCTGCTGCAAATGCGAGGGAAGAGGAACGCCCGTTTGATGGAGGAAGCGCAACCCGTTGACGCTTTCGAGCGCCTCGACGGGAATGGGCACGCGCGTTTCCGTTTCCATGACCTCTGCGGACGGCCCTTGGAATAAGCGTTCCGCGGTCAGGTACAACGTCGGCGTTCCAGAAAGTTTGCACAGCACGGGCGGCACGGGTGAACCGTCGGCGGTCGTCAGCGCCATTTCGTACGTGCGCCCCGTGTCAGTGGGCGGACGCAACTCGAGTCTGAGCGGATCAGCCACGCGCTCCAGCGGCTTGCCTGCGCTCGTCACGACAATTCCTGCAGGAAGCGGCATGCGCAGCAGGCGGTTGAGCGTGGCCTCGGCGGAGTCGTTGCCGTACTCCAGGTTCCACCAGTGTTCGTAAAACAGGGGTTTGTATGAGGCGCTCCACAGGGAAAGAGATTCGGCGCCGATGACAAGTTCCCCGCTTTGATATTGCTCTGATAGCCGCTTTGCCTGACCGGGTTTGAGCGGACGGAAAGGGGCTCGAGGATTAGTTCGCCAATCCAGCTGCGCAGCGTTGGCCCTGATGACCAGAAGTAATTCCAGGGTAACGGGTTCTTGCGGGACAGCTGCGTCCTGCAACTGTGCGAACCGTTGATGCCACAGCAGCGTGTTTTGCTCGTGCTCCCACGCGGCCATCTCGGGTTCGATGAGCTGCAGGTCGGTGATTCCGTCCACAAAGGAAGGCCAGGTGAGTTTGCGCTTCCGCAACGTCCAGGCAACACAGAGCCAGAAGCGATAGTCGTCGGGCGCGGCCCGGGGTGCGATTTCAACTTCTGCCCAATAGTTGCCCCATGGCCCGGGCGCAGGGCTGAAGCTGCGCAGCGTGGTTTCGCGGATGCGCATGCCTCCGCCCTCAAGCCGAGCGGATTGCACGGATCGGACAAAACGCGACTCATCCGTATTGAGGTCGCGGCCAAGATGCTCCAGAAGCTTTTGACGCAGAGGGGATCCGTTCGCCCGCTGCGCCGGCCTCGTCTTGCCCGCAGTCTTTGCCGCTGGCCTATCGAACAGAGCCTTCTCCTGCGCCGGCAGGCCGCGGAGGTGAAGCAACACAGCCAGGACGTGACGGCAACGCTGGTTTTGCCAGCAGGTGCATTGGGTGATCCAAACACCGTTTGAATATGTGACGGAAACGGATTGGGGGTTGGTGTCCCTGACGATTGCTGAGTAGCGTGAGAGACTGCGCGATGGAAGTTCTACAATGTCTCCGTTCGCCACGTGAGTGCGGGCTCGCAGGGTGTCCTCCACTTGCGCAAGGGCCAAAAAATCATCGATCGCCGCCCGCATGTCTGCCGTTACGTTCATGACGGTCCTGAATTTGGGATACTCAATCGGAGTGAGCAATCTGCATTTAAAAGGACCACTCAGATTGCTTCAAGGCGGACGCACTCGTCCCCATTAGCCCTTGAGCGCGGAGTGCGTATGGGCTATCTAGACGCCGTGCTCCCGTTGAAGGCCATAGTCGCGCTGCTGCTGGCGCTGGTGTACTTGCCTGCGACTGGGCATTGCCTGCTCGAGCAGGCGGGATGGCTGCCCGAAGCGGAGGAAGCCTGCTGCGGGGGCGGGTTTGAGCAGTCGGAACCTCAGACGCCGCCATGCGACGCCGAATGTTGCCCTTTAGAGTATGGGCACATCGTGTTGCCTGGAAGCTCTCAGCCTCTCATCTGCGCGTCGATACACCCGATTTTCGTGTTCACTTTGACCCCTGCGTTTCAGGAGCCCGCACCGATGCGCCGCGGGCCCGAGCATTCGCCGCCATGGTCGCTGCAAACCTGGCAATTCGATTCCCGCGCCGCGCTCCAGCCCCGCGCTCCCTGACGCTTCGCTTCTCTTCGATCGGTTCAGTGTGCTGGCACGCTGTCTATTTTCCGCCCATGGTTTTTCGACCGTTGATAGTTATGAAGCGAGTGATTGTTCCAATCTTGATGGTGCTGCAGATTCTTCCGCTTTGCGCGCAGGAGTCGAATGTGTTTCGAGTCGAGACGCTTGTCGCGGAAGCGCTCAGCAGCAATCCCGAACTCAAGTTCTATGAGGCGGAAATCGACATCGCGAAATCGGCAAGACGTGTCGCGCAGGCGTGGGAAAACCCGGAGCTCAGCGCAAGCGTTGGGCGCCGGACGGTTCGCGCGGGCGGGCTGAATTCGGAAGGAATAGCGTGGTCGGTGTCACTCCTGCAGCCGTTCGAGTGGCCGGGACGCCTCAGTTTGCGCAAGGCAATTGCCAATCGGGAGATTCAACTCGCCGAACTTGGCATGGAGCGATTCAGAATTGCGCTCGGGGGCCAGGTCAGAACCAGGGCGTTTGAATTGTTCGCGGCGCAGGAAAAGGAAATGGCGGCGCGTGATGTTGCGGAGAGGATTCGTTCCTTGCGCGAAGTTGTTGTGCAGCGTGATCCCGCCGGGCTCACGCCATTGCTCGAAACACGAGTCATAGAGGCAACTGAACTGAACGCGCAGCGCCGTGCGTCGGACGCTTTGCTGGCGCGGCAGCGGGCGTTGCTGGATCTGAATCGCCTCCGTGGATTGCCGCCCGAAACAACGATCCATGTTGCTTCAGCGGCGCTCGCCTTTCGGCCGCTTACCAACCGCACATGGCTGGTGGCGCTGGCGGAGACGAATAATTTTGAACTGCGGTTCCGCCAGGCGGAATTGGAGCAGCAGGAGATCAGAGTGCAGCTGACGCGGAACGAGCGATTCCCGACTCTTGCGCTGGGTCCCACGTTTTCCGAGGAAAACGCTGGCGGCGAACGGGAACGAATGGCTGGTATTGCCGTGACGCTTCCGCTGCCGATTTGGAAACGAAACGCAGGCGAGATTGGCGCAGCAACTTCCCGCCAGGTTCAAGCGGAGGTTTCTCTGCGCATGTTCCAGCGCGAGCTCGAATCGCGGATCGCTGCCGCCGCGTCTGCTTACGAAATCAAACGCAGGGAAATGCTCAACTGGCGGCCCGATTCCATCAGGCACTTCCAGGAAGCAGCGGAGCTCGCTGACCGGCATTACCGGCTTGGGGCAGTATCGGTTTCGACGTACCTCGAACTTCAGAAGCAATACCTTGAAGCCGTGGAGGGATTGCTTGAGACGCAACATGAAGCGCTATCAGCTGCGCTTGAAATCGAGCTTCTCACGGGACTGACGCCATCCCTGATTTTGCTCGGAGAACAACGATGAAAACACTTTGCGCATGCGTAATCACCGTGCTGGTTCTTGTGCTGACAAGCGGCTGCGGAAAGCACGAGCATTCGGCAGGCGATGGACATGATCACGGCGAACACGATCACAGCGCCGCGGATGATGCAGACGGGCACGTTCACGGCGGGGACAGATCGGAACCAGCTGCTGGCGCGGACTTTCATCGCGATCGCGGCGTTGTGCTGAGCGACGCCACCCGTGAAAGCATCGGGTTAAGGACCGCCAGCGTTGTGCTGCGAACAATGCCCCGCGAGATCCGCTTCACCGTCCAGCTGTTCGGGGAGCATCACCGCCATCAGGTCGTGGAAAACGATCATTCAGGCTGCGACGTCCACGGGTCGGCGCTCCTGCCAATGGAGATGACAAACCAGGTGCGCGTCGGCCAGGCAGTGGAGTTGCTGCAACTCACCAATGCATCTCCGCCCGGCGTCGTCCTGAATGCCCACCAGGCCCTTGCCCTCGGTGAACTTGAGCTGGTCGTCGGTTTTTCGAACGCAGCCACAACGCTGCGTCCGGGTGACTTCCTGCCGGCCAGGATTCGCACCGCGCGGGAGCGCCCTGTTCTGGCAGTGCCGCAGCCCGCTGTGTTGCGAATCGCCGAAGGAACTTTTGTATACGTGGAAACAGGGGGAGCGTTCCAGCGGAGGAAGGTGCTCGTCGGAAGCGAGTCTGATGGCTGGTCCGAGATCATATCCGGTGTGCGCGAGGGAGAAGTCGTTGTTATCGAGCCGGTTCACACTTTGTGGCTCGTGGAATTGCGAGCCACGCGTGGCGGCGGCCACTCGCACTGACTATGCTTGCGCGCCTCATCGAGTTCTCCGTCCGTCAGAGGCTCGTCGTGTACTTCGCCACGCTGGTGCTCGTAGGCATCGGCATCCACGCGGCACTGCGGCTTCCAATCGATGCGGTTCCTGACATCACCAACGTCCAGGTTCAAATCAATACGGAGGTCGCCGCGCTCGCGCCTGAGGAGATTGAGAAGCTCGTCACGTTTCCAATAGAGAACGAACTGGCGGGCGTTCCAGGCGTGGTGGAACTGCGATCCCTTTCGAAGTTCGGCCTTTCCCAAGTGACACTAGTCTTCGCGGATGGGACGGACATTTACCGTTCGCGTCAGCTTGTCACCGAGCGACTCCAATCGGCTGCGGAGGAATTGCCGCAGGGACTCACGCCGCGGCTGGCTCCCATCACAACCGGCCTTGGGGAGATTTTTTATTACGCTGTCGAATACGCGACGAATGCCGCCAATCGTCCGCCGAATCGCGAGGCTGAGTTGATGGAACTGAAGTTGATCCATGATTATCAGATCAAGCCGCGATTGCGAACGACCCCTGGAATAGCTGAAATCAACACGAGCGGCGGCTACGAGAAACAGATCGTGGTTCAAGCGCATCCCGACCGGCTGAAGAGTGTCGGCCTTTCATTTCACGAGGTGGCCAATGCCATTCAGGAAAACGTGGAGAACGCGGGCGGAGGGGTGATTCAACTGGGCGGCGAGCAGGTCACCGTTCGTGCAGCGGGCCGCGTGCAGACCATTGCCGACATCGAGCAGTTGCCTCTGAAATTCGGCTCACGGGCGACACCGCTGCGGGTCAGGGACGTTGCTGAGGTGGTGACCGGGACAGCAGCGCGCACGGGGAGCGGCACCTATAACGGCGAGGAGACTGTGCTTGGGTCAGCATTGATGCTCGCGGGTGAAAACAGCCGGCGGGTGGCCAAGGCGGTTGGCCGTCAGCTTGAGGAAATCCAGGCCAGCCTTCCGGCCGGCGTGCGCATCATACCGTTGTATGATCGGACGACGTTGGTGGACCAGACCATCGCCACAGTCCGGGCGAGTTTATTCGAGGGCGCGGTGTTGGTCGCGGCAGTGCTGCTGCTGCTGCTGGGCAATTGGCGCGCGGCATTGATCGTGGCGCTCGCCATTCCGCTGTCATTGCTGTGCGCCATGTTCGGCATGGTGCAGGGGAGAATCTCGGGAAACCTGATGAGTCTTGGAGCCATCGATTTCGGCCTGATCATTGATGGCGCGGTTGTGATGGTGGAGAACATTTTGCGCCGTATCGCGGAAGCACAGCAACGGCTCGGGCGCGCATTGAACGTTCGTGAACGGGCCGATCAGGTGATCGCCAGTGCGAAGGAGGTCGCCAGTCCAATGTTTTTCGGCGTTGCGATCATCACGGTGGTTTACGTGCCCATCCTGGCGCTCACGGGCATCGAGGGAAAAACCTTCAAGCCCATGGCATTGACGGTCATGTTTGCGCTGGTGGGCGCCCTCGTGCTTGCGCTGACGCTGATGCCTGCGTTGTGCGCCAGCTGGCTGAGCGGACGTGTGCGCGAGAGCGAGAGTGGACTGGTGCGCATCGCGCGGCGCCTATACGCGCCTGTCCTGGATCTTTCCTTTCGATTGCGCTGGTTCATCACAGGCGCTGCTGTTGTGCTGCTGCTTCTCGCGGGAATTGTCTTCAGCCGCCTTGGCGCCGAGTTCGTGCCGCAACTGGATGAAGGCTCGTTCGCCGCGCACATGATCCGCACCACGAGCATCGGCCTGGATGCGAGCGTCGAAATGCAGAAACGCGGCGAGCGGGTGTTGCTTGAACATTTTCCTGAGATTGACCACGTGTTCAGCCGCATTGGGACATCGGAGGTTGCGACTGATCCCATGGGTGTCAACGTCGCGGACACCTACATCATGTTCAAACCGGAAGACACGTGGCGAGAGGTCGATGGCCATCGGATTTCAAAGGACCAGCTCGCATCGTTGATGGCGGCCGAACTCACCCGCCACGTTCCAGGTGAGGCGCACCTGTTCAGCCAGCCGATTGAAATGCGCTTCAACGAAATCCTGGAAGGCACGCGCGCCGACCTCGCGATCAAGGTTTTCGGCGAAGACTTTGATGTGATTGAGCGCATCGCATCAGAAGTGCGAGAAATTCTCGAACCCATTCCAGGAGCGGCCGATGTCGAGTTTGATGTCCTGGGAAAATCGCCGTTGCTTGAGATTGTTCCGAATCGCGACGCCATGAGCCGCTTCAATCTTCATGCAGCTGAGATCAACGAAGCTGTTCACGCCGGGCTTGCAGGCAAAACGCTCGGTCGTTTGATTGAAGGGAATCGGCGATTCGACATCGTGCTGCGGCTCAGTGAAGAGTTGCGGTCCGATGTGGAGGAACTGAAACGGCTTCCCGTGCGCCTCGATGATGGGGGGCTGTTGACGTTGGGGCAGGTCGCGGAATTCCGGGTGCGAGACCAGGTGGCGGCGGTCGTGCGGGAATTTGGCCAACGTCGTGCAGCGGTCCTGGTGAATCTTCGAGGTCGCGACGTGGAAAGCTTTGTGCGCGAGGCCCAGGAGAAAGTCGGAGCGCAGGTGAACATTCCCGAAGGTTATCGCATTGAGTTCGGCGGGCAGTTCAAGAACCTCCAGCAGGCGCGTGCGCGGTTGATGATTGTTGTTCCAGTGGCGCTGGCGCTGATTCTCGCGCTGGTTTTGATGGCCCTGCATAGCGCTCGGCAGACGTTCCTGGTCTGCACAGGGATTCCGTTCGCCATCACGGGCGGGGTGTTCGCGCTTTGGATGCGTGGCATGCCGTTCAGCATTTCGGCGGGAATCGGATTCATCGCGCTTTCGGGGGTCGCGGTGCTGAACGGATTGGTTTTGATTTCGTCGTTCAACAACCTCCGCACACACGGGAAAGACCTTGCGACCACGGTGCGCGAGGGCGCCATGCTGCGTCTGCGGCCCGTCCTCATGACAGCTCTTGTGGCGAGCCTCGGATTCGTTCCCATGGCAATTGCAAGCGGAGCGGGAGCGGAAGTGCAGCGTCCGCTCGCGACCGTCGTGATTGGTGGCATCCTGAGTTCCACCTTCCTGACACTAATTCTCCTTCCGACGCTTTACCTTTGGGTGGAACGCAAACGCACCACGGTTCCGAGTTGAAGCGGCGGCATCCAGGCTCGCTTTCAAGAAACTCGTCAGCGCAAATTTTCAGGGCTGCTGGCGCTACGCCTTGCCGATGCAGCGCGGGTGTTCCAGAATGCGCGCCGTGAATCGGCCGCCGAAGCACCCACCGCAATCCGACTGATGCGCTTTCTCATGCTCAACTGGCGCGATCCGGAGAATCCCCTAGCAGGCGGCGCGGAGCGCGTGTCCGTCGCATATATGCGAGAGCTGGTTCGACGCGGCCATCAGGTCTGCTGGTTCGCCAATGATTTTCCGGGCGCAAAACGCGAATGTGAAATCGACGGCATTCGATATGTTCGCGGCGGCGGCAAGGGCACGTCGGTTTTGAAGGCGAGGGCGTGGTATCACACGCAGCCGCGGTTTGACCTGGTCATCGATCAACACCACGGCATCCCATGGTATGCGCCCTGGTGGTGCGGCACCAAAAGCGTCGCCTATATCCACGAGGTGCTGGGCCCGATCTGGAAAAGCTTTTACGCACCGCCCCTGAGCAGTATCGGCGAAGTCCAGGAGCGCTGGACGCATTGGTTATATCGGGAGATCCCGTTCTGGACGCCGTCGGATTCCACCCGTCTGGCCTTGGAAAAAAGCGGCGTGCGGAGGGTGAAGGTGATTCCAAATGGATGCGACACGGTTCCGCTCCCTGCCCTGCCAGCCAAGCCGCTCCAGCAGCCGTTGCGATTGATTTCGGTGTCGCGGCTGGCGCCAAACAAACGCATTGATCATACCGTAAGGGCAACCGCCCATCTCTTACAATGCGGCGTGGACGTCTTGCTGACCATTGTCGGGGGCGGCGAGGTTCGGGGGGAGTTGGAGCGCCTGGCCAGTTCATTGAAACTTGATAGCCGCGTGCGCTTTGCTGGATCCGTTTCCGAGGAAGAAAAGAATCGCGAACTGCAGGAGGCCCACATTCTCGTCCATTGTTCGGTTCGCGAAGGCTGGGGGCTCAATGTGCTGGAGGCAAACGCGATGGGAACGCCTGCGGTTGTTTATCCCGTTGGCGGATTGGTTGATTCCACCGTGCACAACGAAACGGGATTGATTGCCCCTGCAGAATCCCCCGAGTCAGTTGCGGACGCTGTGAAGAGTCTTGTGGATCATCCGTTGGCGTATGCGCGTCTGCGACAGAACGCGTGGGAACGGTCGAAGGAATATCAATGGTCGCGCGTGCTGCCGCAGGCGTGCGACTGGCTTGAAGCCGAAGCCCGTTAAAGGGTGAAACGCGCGGCGGTCGCGTCGGCTGCAAACGTCTTCACGGTGTCCAGTGACAACGCGTTGAGATCCATCCCAGCCATCTTGATCGCCTTGTTCAGGATGTCATGGGGAACCGTCACAATATGGCATCCGCATTGGTCGGCCTGGAAGATGTTGAGCACTTCCCGGACGCTGGCCCACAGCAACTCCGCTTTCGGCTGGGTGCCTTGGAGAAGCGCGAGGCTCTCGCGCATCATCGGAATCGGATCACGCCCCGTGTCAGCCACGCGTCCTGCAAACACCGAGACAACCGACCGCACGTCAGGATTCAACGCGGCGGCAACGCCTCGCACCTGCTCAAGCGTCAGGATCGCGGTAATGTTCAGTTGCACGCCTTCTGCGCCAAGTTCCTTCACGAGGGGCAGCGTCGATTCGCCGCGCGTGTTCGTAATGGGAATTTTCGCGTAGACGTTTTTTTGCCATCGCGAGATCTTCAACGCCTGCCGCTTCATCTCAGGAAACTCGTCGGAAAACACCTCGAACGAAATGGGCTTGGACGTCACCGTGAGGAGCACGTCCCTGGCGAAGCTTTCGTAATCTTCAATGCCGACCTTTCGCATCAGGGACGGATTCGTCGTCATGCCCTTGATCAGCGGGCTGGTGTAAAGATCCAGCATCCCGGCCTTGTCGGCGCCATCGGCAAAGATTTGAACGCGAAGTGACTCAAGAGGGTTCGGCATAAATTCAGGTTGAAACTTAATGGCAACCCGTTTCCACAGCAACCCGGTTTTGCGCAATGTGAACCTCCACCAACCTCGCAGCGCAACAGGTTTCTCCCGCCGCGCGGGACTGTATCGCGGGCTTCCAAGACGGCAGGCGGTAGTCGACGCGAAGAGGTTAGGAAACCCCCGATACAGCAGACTCGGCGGACTGCGCTACGATCAACGCTGCGGCTTCGATCAAACTGGCGGCGCGAAAATCAGGTTGCGCGCGCAGCGGCTCGTCGTAGGCGTAATCTATTAAAACGGTTCGAACGCCCACGGCTTTGCCGCAGTCAATGTCGCGCCAGCGGTCTCCCACCATCCAGCTTCGCGCCAGGTCGAGGTTCAATTCCCGGGTCGCGCGCAGCAGCATTCCTGGTCTTGGTTTTCGGCAATCGCAGTCTGAAGCGCCCTTGCCAGGATGAAAGCAGACTTCCACTCGGTCGACAGGGAGTTGCGCGACGAGGCGTTGATGAATCGCATCGACGACTGCCTGCTTCATCGTGCCCCGGCCTACGTCAGGCTGGTTGGTGGCAACAACGAGCGCAAATCCAGCAGCTTTCAACTGGCGGCACGCATCCGCAACCCCAGGCAGGATTTCGAACTCGCTCAGCGAACGCGGCGGATAGGGTTTGCCGTCGCGCTGCAGCGCGCGGTTGATCACGCCGTCGCGATCGAGGAACACCGCGGGCCGGCTGCCATGAACCCGTTGTTGATTGTCGCTCACGCGATCTGCAGGCGCGGTGCCTTCATCGAGTGCTTTCCCATTTGGTCTTTCCGACCTTCAGATTCGGATGCGACACAATGAGGTGCCACACAATTCCCTGGAATGCTTCAGCATGCGGAGTAACGTGGTCGGGGTTCACTGTCGGAATGATCACGCATGCGGTGGCTTCCTTCGCTGTGTATCCGCCGTCGCGCCCCACGATACCCGTGATCGTTGCGCCCGCCTGCCTGGCGAGTTGAATCGCGCTGACAAGGTTCGGGCTGACGTTCTTTTCGATATTGCCGCCGCCGACCGATAAAACGAGCAGACCGTCCTTCGAGTTCAGGCGGCTTCCCTTTAACCATTCGGCAAAGATCGTCGCCCATCCGTCATCGTTCGTACGCGCGGTGAGTTCGGAGACATTGTCTGTGGGGGCGTAACATTCGAATCCGCAAATCTTGCGAAAGTCGTTCACGGCGTGGCTGGCATTGGCAGCGCTGCCGCCGACGCCCAGGATGAACAACCGCCCGCCCCGTTCCCGCACGGCGGCCAGGGCATCAACGACGCGCTCGATAGCATCGGGTTGCAGTTGTTGCGTGACCTGCTGAACCTCCTGTAAAAACTGCTGCGCAAAGCTCATGGGCGAAATGGAAACAGTTTGAACGACGGCTTGGAAAGGGGAAAGTCTCGCGAGCGTAGCGTCGGGCATCCCTGCCTGACGTGGAGGGCGTGCATCCTTGCCGCCCGAAAAAAACCGTGAAGCACGAGACATACTGAAAATTTTCCAACGCGCTCGATCCCAGGATGCATCCTTGCGACAGTGTTTATTCCGTTTTTCCCGGCTGTTGAATAAGAAACGCATCCAGTTCAGCAAGGCCCGCGGGCGAACCGATTTCATAAAAGCGCTCCGCAACCTCGTAACCCGCCAGTTGACGACTGGCAACCAGCGCCGACATCACCTCAGCGAGGTCAAATTGCTCGCCTGGCGCATACGCCTCGAAAATAGAGGCCTTGAACAAACTCAGGCCGTAATCGATGTGATGCATTTCAGGGACCTTGTTCTTCTTGTCGTAAACCGCGATCCGATTGTCGCGAAAGACCACATTGCTCGTGTCGTAACGTCCTTCGTTGCGATACACGGTCATGCAACCATCCTTCCAGCTGTCGCGCCAGAAATCCGCCACTGCGTGATAATCAACGGGAAGATAGGAATCCCCGTACAACACGAAGAACTCAGATCCAAGTTTGGGAAGCGCCTGGCGCAGGGCTCCTCCCGTTCCCAGCAGAACAGGTCCGTCAAAGGAGTAGTCGAGTGTAATGCCGAACTGGGAACCATTCCCAAAATCGCGTTGGATCATTTCTCCCAGATGCCCCACGCACAACACTGCGCGGCGAATGCCGCGTTCGTGCAACAGTTCCAGTTGGTGGGCCAGGAAGGGACGCCCCGCAACAGACACCAGGGATTTCGGAATTTTCTCGGTAATCGGACGCAACCGGGTTGCGAGTCCGCCAGCAAGGATGGCGACGGGCATGTCGAGCGGCGCAGTCATGAATTAATCAGCTTGGTGCCTTCGAAGTCGAATCGAAAGCGCACTTCCTTCAGCCCAGCCTGGCGCATCGCATGTCGCAGCCGTGTTTTGTCATCGGCGTAGAACATCAGGAACCCGCCTCCGCCTGCGCCGATCAACTTCCCTCCGAGCGCGCCGTTCGCCATGGCGAGATCGTACCACTCATTGATCTTCGGATTGCTCATGCCGCCCGACCGCTGCATCTTGCGCTGCCAATGGACATCCATCAACCGCGCAAATGCATGCAGGTTTCCGCCTTCCAGCGCGCTTTGGCTTTGGAATCCGAGTTCCTTGACGAAATGAAGATTCTCAATCATCGAGGCATCCGCAGCTTTGCTCTTCTGGTCCTGCTCCTTGAGAATAGCGGATGCCGATCGCGAGTAGCCTGTGAAAAAGAGCAGGAGGTTGTCCTCGAGGTTGTACCGCGTTTCCTCCGAAAGCTTCAAAGGCCAGGCTTCGACCTTGCCGCCAGGATGAAATCGAAAGCAGGTGATGCCGCCAAACGCAGCAATGTATTGATCCTGTTTGCCGATCGGTTCCTTCAGGCGATTCAACTCGATGTCGCACGCCTGTTCAGCGAGTTCGGCGGGATGAACAAGATTGCGCTTGTACGTGTGGAGCGCCTTGAGAAGCGCGGTGGTGAAACTTCCTGAAGATCCGAGGCCTGTTCCTGCGGGAATGTCTGCCATCGATGTGAGTTCAAGCGATTCGCCCGAAAGACCGACGAGATCGAAGGCTTCGCGGATGATCGGATGCTCCAGCACTGCTGCGTGCGCCACGCGTTCGAGTTTCGAATACTTGACGATGAGATCGGGAACGAAGGTCTCGTGCAGCGTGATGTAGACGTATTTGTCGATGGCGGCGGCGATCAGAAAGCCGGAATGTTGCTCGTAATACGAAGGCAGGTCGGTGCCGCCGCCGCCAAGGCTGATGCGAAGGGGAGAGCGGGAGAGGATCATACGTAAATGGCTTCGACAACGCGCAGAGCCGCCTTCGCTTCCTTGATGCCAGGAACAGGCGTTCGACCGAGGCGTATGTCTTCGAAAAATTCCTGCATTTCGAGCTTCCACGACTCGTCGCCACGCGGAAATTCCCAGATCGTCGTTTCAGGGGGACCCATCTGCGGCAGCATCTTGTAATAGGTCAGGCGCTCGACGCCGTAGCTTCCGCCCAACCCTTCCCAGTGCAGCTTCCCGTCGCGACCGTAAATTTCCAGGCTGAAGAGGTTCTTCCACTCACTGCAGCTCACGTGCAGCCAGGCAGTGTTACCCGCCGCGTTGCGAAGGTTCAGGAATGCGTTGTCATCCACAGGCATGTCCCAGAAATACGTCGTCGCGTGGCCGTTGACCTGCGTAAGCTCGCCGAGAAAAATCCCGGCCAGATCGATCAGGTGAACGCCCTGGTCGATCAATTCGCCGCCGCCTGAAAGTTTTGGATCAGCCCGCCACTCCCTATCGTAGCCGACGCGGCCGCCGTGCCCGTACCGTCCGCGAACAAACATCATCGAGCCGAGCACGCCGCTCCGAAAAAGTTCCAACGCCTTGAGAGCGGCGGGATGATAACGGTGATTGTAGCCAACGCGTACTTGAACGCGCTTTCGCGTCGCGATGGATTCCAGGCGTTCCAATTCGGAAACGCGGATTGCGCCAGGCTTTTCAACGAGCACGTGTTTGCCCGCTTCGGCCGCCAGGCATGCGATCTCGGATAACGATGAGTTCAACGTCGCGATCAGCACAGCATCCACGCCGGGCGAAGTCACGGCATCCGATACAGATTGGGTTGCGACGCATTCCGGCGTCTGCGCCGCAAGCTTCCGCGCGCGCTCAAGGTTCAGGTCGCACGCGACCGAGACACAGCCAGGCGGCAGGTTGTTGAGGCGCTTCTGGCCGATGAGGCCGCAGCCGATCAATGCAACGCGAACAGGACAGCTCATTTCAGTTCCACTTCTTGCCGCGATCCTCGGGGACGATGCGTCGCAGGCAGTAAATGTCAGATGCTTTCAATTCATCGCGATGCTCATGAAGCGCCGCCCACGGATCCCATTGGGCGCTGATCAGTTTGCCCGTGATGCCGATGCTCTCCTGGCTTCCAAGGTACACGGCGAGATCGGCGCCGAGGCTCAAAGGCGTGGCACCTTCCGCCTTCCATTTTTTATTCTTGTCGAAGAACGCCTGGCCCACTTTTTCCGGGCCGGCAGCAATCACTTCTTCGACGAGGCGCGTTGCGAGAGCGCCTGGCGCGATGGCGTTGACATCGACGTTGAACGCGCGCAGTTCCTCGGCGAGCGTTTCCATGAGACGCACCACGGCGGCCTTTGAGGCAGCGTAGGAACTGATGTTTGGAAGGGGATTGGTAGCGCCGCCGCCCGACAACACGACAATCTTGCCCGCGCGCCTTTGCTTGAAATGTGGAATCAAGGCGCGGCAGGGAAGAAGGACGCCGAACAAGTTGATGTCGATCGCCCGCCGCCATTCGTCGATCGAGACCGATTCAGTCGGACCCATCGGGCCGTATACACCGGCGTTGTTAACCAGGATATCGATGTTGCCGAGTTCGTTGAGCGCGAAGCTGGCGAGATCGTTGACCTGAACTTCAGAGGAGACGTCGCAGGCGCGCGCGAGGACCTTGCTCCGAGCGGGAGCGAGGCGTCGCAATTGATCCCGCGAGCCGAGCAGCGTCTTTTCATCGCGCGAGCAAATCACGACGTTCGCGCCTTCACGGACGTAAGCTTCGGCAATCGCAAGGCCAAGACCCTGGCTGCCGCCTGTGATGAGCGCGTTGCGCTGGGAGAGTTTCATAGGGCGCGTCCGACGGAAAGATGCTCAACGCCCGGCATATCTTTCAATTCCTTTTCCAGAAAGCGATTGGCGTCCACGACGATCGGGGAGCGCATTCGCGACACGAGTTTTGGCCAGGGCGCATCGCGGAACTCAGGCCACTCGGTGCACAGCACAACGGCATCGGCGTCATTCACGGCCTCCTCGACATTGGCGAGCACGGCAACCTGCTCCAAACCCGCGGCGGACGTTTTCACCAAAGGATCAAACGCGCGCACCCTGGCGCCCGCGCGCAACAGCTGATGGCACAGCTCGACTGCGGCGCTGCGGCGCAGTGTGTCGGTGCCCGGTTTGTAGGTGAGGCCCAGCACCGTGATTGTTTTCGCGCGTAATTCGCCGAGCCGCATCTGCAGCCGCCGAAACATCCATCCGCGGTGCAGGTCGTTGCTTTGCTTGATTGCGGGAATGAGTGACAGGGGTTCGTTCCGCGACCGCCCTAATTTCGTAAGCGTGACGACGTCGCGAGCGAGAGTGCCGCCCGCGAACGGACCGCCTGGGCCAAGATAAGCGCGGAGCCCGATGCGCGGTTCGCTTTTCAATCCAGCCGAGACTTCTTTCGCATCCGCGCCGGTCAGTTCGCAAAGCCGCGCGATCTCGTTGATGAAAGTGACCGAAACGGCAAGGAATGAATTGAGAGCATGCTTCACCATCTCGGCCGATTCGGTTCGCATGAAGAGAATCTGCGAAGTGAACGGAGCGAACAGCTCTTGCAGCAGTTCACGGCGTTGTTCGCTTCGAGTTCCGATCACGACCCGATCCGCCTTTTCAAACGATTCAATCGCCTTCCCCAGGCGCAGGTTTTCGGGCGAACAGGCAAACTGAAAATCGGGAAACTCACGTTCCAGCGCGGCGCACGTGCCGACAGGCAGTTGCGCGGAAATCAAGACGAGGGTCCCGGGAGCTGTCGAGGCCAGCGCACACCGCAATTGCGCCAGGACAGCATCCACCTCCGATTCGTCATCCTCATTCACGGGTGTGTCCGCGCAGAGCCACACGACATCGGCTTCAGCGCAAGCCGAGGCTGGATCTGTAGTGAAACTTAATCTCTTTGATTGCAGCCCGGCGGCGAGCAGTTCGTTCAGGCCGGACTCGAACAGCGGGGCCTTGCCTTCACTGAGACGCGCGATGTTGGCGGTATCATCGTCGAGTCCGGCCACACGGAAATGTCTCGCACAGCATGCGGCAGTGACCGTTCCGAGATGCCATAACCCGACGACAACGATCGACAAGGAACCGCTGCCACGATCGTTCGGTTCACGCTCGCTTTTCATATACCCAGCGGTTCTGTTGCAGCCATTCCAATGTGCGGATGATTCCCTGCTCGATCGTCAGCGACGGCTTCCAGCCTGTGGCCCGAATTTTTTTCGTTTCGAGGAAAATGAAGGGATTGTCCCCGACCCAGCCCCGATTCCCGCCCGTATATTCCAGTTGTGGTTTGAGGTTCAAAGCGGCGCAAATGTGGCCAATCGAGTCATTCACCTGGACATATTCGTCTGTGCCCAGGTTGTAGATCTCGACACGATGCCGCGCCTTCAATGCTGTCCCTGAGTTGATCACGTGCAACATCGCGGACAGGCAATCAGCGATGTAGAGATAGCTTTTCCGTTGCGTGCCGTCGCCGAGCACTTTCAATTGATCAGGATGCTCCACCAGCTGGCGGTAGAAATCGAACACATGGCCGTGCGTGTAGCGTTCGCCGAGAATGGAGACGAAACGGAAGATGTAGCCTTCGAAACCAAAGCCTTCGCAGTACGATTGAATCAGTCCTTCGCCCGCGACCTTTGAGCTGGCGTATAGCGATGTCTGAATGGGAAACGGCGCGTCCTCGGGCGTGGGAATGACAGCCGCCTCGCCATAGACGCTTCCGGTTGAGCTGAAGGCGATTCGTTTGATGCCGTTGGCGCGCATTGCCTCGAGCACATTGAAAGTCGCAATCGTGTTTTGCTCGAGATCCTTGCGCGGATGATTAAGGCCGAACCGCACGTCGGCATTCGCGGCGAGGTGGAACACGGTGTCGCAACCCGCCATCCCGGCCTCGAGGGCAGGCAGGTCCAGATTGTCACCGCGGACGAGTTGGAACGCGGGATTCTTTTCCGCGTTAATGAGGAACTCCGGCTGGCCGGTGGAGAAGTTATCCCAGCCGACAACCTGTTTCCCGTCTGCGAGCAGGCGATCCACCAGCGAACTGCCGATGAAGCCGGCAGCGCCGGTCACGAAGATGCGTTCCATGTTGCGCGCGAGTTTAGCCATGTCGACCCGTGCTGCCAGTACTTTTGAAGAGGAGCGCGGCGTTAACGCGGCTTGAGTCTTGGGACTGGCGGGCGCGTGAAGAGGTTCAAGGACGAGCGCATGCTGAACGCCGAGGCGGGCTGAAGCCACGCACCCTGCAACACCGCGAGCTTGCTGCGTCTTCGCGAAACCGGTTTCATGGGATCGTGAGCCATTCGTCTGTGATTCCACAACCCGCTCAGCCGGGACGCGTCAGCGTGATCATCCCGACGCTGAACGTTGAGGGTTTGCTTGAGAACTGCCTCGGATCGATCGCGCGACAGACATATCCGCAGGGCCAGATTGAAGTGCTGCTGGCCGACGCGCATTCGAAGGATCGCACGCGAGAAATCGCTGCCAAGTTTAAAGCCGTCGTGCTCGATGACAACGGGCGCAACATGGAAGAAGGCAAGCGCATGGCGTTGGGGCGCGCGACAGGCGAGTTCATCGTGTTCATGGATGCCGACAACGAACTGACCCATCCCGATTATCTTGAACTCGCAGTCCGCGGGTTGCGTGAGCATCCACAAGCGCTGGGCGTGGAGGCTTATTATCCAGCGTCTCGTCGCATGACGTCGTTCTGCGCCTACATCACGCAGTTGCTGCACATCAGCGATCCCGTGTGCTGGTTCATGAGCCAGGAACCGCAGCAGGTTGCGCGGCATGACGATGTCGAGCGCTGGCGGCTGCCTGGAGAAAGTGCGGCATATCCCTTGGGCGCGAACGGTTTTGTATTTCGGCGTGCGGACCTGGATTCTGTGGGCGCGGGCGAACATTTCCAGGACACGCATGTCGCCGTGCGGCTGATGCAACAGGGCAAGCGTGAGTGGCTGCGCATCGCGGGCCGCGGTGTGCATCATTATTACGTGCCGACGTGGTGGGGCTTCGTCAAAAAGCGGCGACGCTCGACCGTACATTTCCTGAACGTTCAAGAGGAAGCCCCATTGAACTGGATGCGGCAGCAACCGCGGCATCCCCTGTGGCTGGCCGCGCTTTACTGCGGGACGATTGTTGGTCCGCTCTGGCATTCACTCGTTCGCCTCGCTCGCGATCGCGACGTTCGATGGCTTTGGCATGCGCCCGCATGCTTCGGCGCCGTGATTGGAAATGTGTGGGGAATCATAACTTACAAACTCCATCGCCGGGACGCGAAGCTCATCGCCAAGCTTCAGGTGAAACAAACCATAAAAAAGGAATCGTGAAGCCCAAGTCCACTGCGGTCGCGTCGGAAAGTTACGCACCCGCGTCACGGCGCCCGATTGCTGACACATTCAGGCGCACGGCAGATTGGGCGGTTCGGCTGTGCATTCGTTGGAATGTGCATCCCGACACGATCTCATACTGCTCGGTGATTGCAGCAGGGGGAGCTGCGTTATGCTTCTGGCAGGCTGAAAAAATCCCATGGTTGCTCTTGATCGCGCCGGCGCTTTGCTACTTGCGGCTCTGGTGCAACATGCTCGACGGCATGGTCGCGTTGAGCTCGGGGAAGGCAAGCTGGCGCGGCGAGATTCTCAACGACCTGCCTGATCGAGTCTCCGACATTCTGATTTTTGCAAGCGTAGCGCATAGTGGGTTGAACTCGCTCGTGACTGCCTATTGGGCTGCAATCCTCGCCGTATTGACTGCGTACGTCGGATTGTTCGGGCAAGCTGTCGGAGTTCAGCGCGAATTCAGCGGGTGGATGTCCAAACCTTGGCGAATGGTCATGCTGCACTTGGGTGCGTGGATCACATGGGGATGGATGCGCAGCGGTCGCCCTGACACGTGGGGAACCCTGACGCCGATGGACCTGACGTGCCTGGTCGTCATAACGGGCTGTGTGCATACGATTTGGATCAGGCTCAGGCGAATCATGCAGGCGCTGAGGGTCCGTGCTTCAAACTCCAGCAACACATGACTCCGCAAGCGGCGCTTCACAACGAGGTTTTCCGCGCCTACTTCCTCATCGTGCTCGGAGTTCTCGCTGTTGCGGGTGCGGCCATAGCGTTTTTAAAATGGGGTCTCAAGAAGGACGTCGCCGGCGTATGGACGACGTATCGAAGCTGGTTGGTGATGGCCCCCTTGCTTTTCGGCACGGTATTCGGGGGCAGAGTTGCAGTGATCGTGTTCTTTTGCGTGATCGCGGCGCTGGGCTTCAAGGAATTCGCACGCGCGACGGGGTTGTATCGAGACTGGTGGGCCACTGGCGCAGTTTACATGGGCATTGCCGCGGTCGGCGTCGCCTGCCTGATGAAGCAGCCGCAGGGTGAAGAAGCCGGTGATGGTTGGTATGGCTTGTTCGTTGCGTTGCCGGTTTATGCGGTAGCCCTCATTTTCCTGATTCCCATTCTGCGCAATCGCGTGCAGGGCCAGCTTCAAGCCGTGTCGCTTGCGATTGTTGGGTTCGTTTACTTCGGTTGGATGTTCGGACATCTCGCGTTCCTGGCAAATGCGGAACACGCGTATGGATACCTGCTGTATGTGTTGTTCGCCACGGAACTCAACGATGTTGCGGCGTTCACGTGCGGACGTCTGTTTGGACGGAGGCCATTGCGAAACAACATCAGTCCAAAGAAGACCTGGGAGGGTGCGCTCGGTGCGTTGCTGGTTTCAATGACGTTGCCATGGCTTCTCAGTTTCTCGATTCCCCACTTCAACGCCACACAGCTGATTCTCGCCGGCCTCATCGTGGGCGTCGGCGGGCAGATTGGCGACCTCGCCATCAGCGTCATCAAACGCGACATCGGGATCAAGGACATGGGTTCCAATATTCCGGGTCATGGCGGAATCCTGGACCGAATTGACAGCCTGATTTATGTCGCGCCGTTGTTCTTTCACATGGCGGGGTACTTTTACCCGCTTCGGTGACGTGAAACTTCGGCAGCATTGTTTGCTCTGAAGGAATCGATGTTCGGTTCAGGATTTTCGATTCACAAACCTGGAACGAACGGTGCCACGGTGCGGATGTGATCGCGAACAAAACCATGCAACCGTGGGATTACGAACCTGCATCTGACCTCGACAAGACACTGGCAGAACGCCTGCGCTGCTTTCCGCGGGAACCAGACCTGAGCATTTACGCGGTCCGCTCGCTGGCGGCGCTGCTGATTCGCGGGTGGTTGCGAACTTATCATCGTTTCAGGGTGGAGGGAACGGATCACCTTCCGCAGTCGGGGTCGTTCATTCTCGTATCGAATCACAGCAGCCACCTCGACACGCTCTGCCTGCTGGCAGCATTGCCGCTGCGTGTTCTGCACAGGGCATTCCCCGCAGCGGCGCAGGATTACTTCTTCGTGAACGTCCCCCGCCTCGCGCTGGCGGCCATCGTGGTGAACGCGCTGCCGTTTGGACGGCAGACGCATATTCGTCAAAGTCTCGAACTGTGTCGGCAGCTCCTCTCCAACCCAGGCAATGTCCTCATCCTGTTCCCCGAAGGCACCCGATCGATTTCGGGCAAACTCGGTGACTTCAGGCCTGGCGTGGGACTCCTGGTGGCGGGCACCCGCACACCCGTGGTTCCGTGCCACCTGGACGGGGCGCGCGAAGCCTGGCCAAAGGGTTCGATCGTTCCGCGAACCGGGAAAATTCGCCTGCGCATCGGAACGCCGATGACCTTCGAAACGGAGTCGCCTGATCGCATGGGTGCGGAAGTGGTATGCGGTCGGTTGCAACAAGCCGTCATTGACCTTTCGTTGTGAAAACCACTGAGCACACGTTCAAATCATTCGACGGAACCGAATTGTTTTACCGGCGTTGGAAACCAAAACGCGCAAGCGGAAAGACGTTGATCATTTTCCATCGCGGCCATGAGCATTCAAACCGATGGGACGAAACAGTCAAAACGCTGCAGCTGGAGGATGTAACAGTGTTTGCGTGGGATGCGCGCGGCCATGGTCGATCGCCTGGGGAACGCGGGTCGGCGGAGAGTCTTGCCGTCATTATCCGGGATGCAGAGGCGTTTGCCCGGCATCTCGTTGAGACGCATGCCGTGAAACTTGAGGAAACCGTCGTGCTGGCGCATAGCGTGGGTGCGGTCATCGCGGCGGCGTGGGTGCACGATTTCGCCCCGCCATTGCGCGGCCTGATTCTCGCCACGCCGGCCTTCCGGGTGAAACTGTATCTTCCAATGGCCGTGCCGCTCCTGCGCTTGAAACAAAAACTTTGCGGTCATGGCTACGTGAAAAGCTATGTGAAAGCCAGGATGCTCACGCACGACGCGGGGCAAGCTGCAACATATGAGGCTGATCCAGCCATTTTTCGCCAGATCGCGGTGAATATTCTTTTGGACCTGCACGATACCTCGACGCGTCTGCTTGCGGACGCTGGTGCCATCCACGTGCCGACGTTGATGCTGACGGCAGGAGCCGACTGGGTTGTCAGAAATTCAGCACCGCGCCTGTTCTTCGAACGACTGTCATCCCCTTCGAAGCGGCTGGAAAACCTGCCCGGTTTCTATCATGCAATCTTTCACGAAACGGGACGGGAGGTGGTCGCAGAGAAAGTGCGCCGGTTTGTGGAGGAGTCTTTTGAACGACCGCAGCCACGCGATTCGTTGCTGCGTGCCGATGAAGGCGGGTTTACACGATCGGAGTACAACCGGCTGTGTAATCCGGGAAACCCAGTTTTCGGAATTACTCGCAGCGCCATGAAATCGGTGGGACGGGTCAGTCGCGGAATCGGTTTGGGATGGCAGGCGGGATTCGATTCCGGGCGCACCCTTGATTATGTCTACGAGAACAAGGCACGTGGATGCACATCCATCGGGAGGATGATCGACCGTGCGTACCTCAACAGCATCGGGTGGCGGGGCATTCGGCAGCGCAAATTGAATCTTCAGAAAACACTGCATGAAACGATCCTAAAGGCCAACGCAGCGGGAAGACCCATTCGCATTCTGGATATTGCTTCAGGTCCGGGGCGATACGTTTTGGAGACAGTTCGAGACCTGCCGGAGATGCGTGCAAGTGTTGTGTTGCGGGATTACAAAACCGAGAACATCGACGCGGCCCGGAGACTGGCGGCAGAGTTCGGACTTGAGGGCGTCACGGCAGTGGAAGGGGATGCTTTCGATAGGAAGTCCCTTGCACAGATGGATCCGAAATCCACAATTGGAATTGTATCGGGATTGTTTGAACTCTTTCCGGCAAATGCGCCCGTGCTGGAGGCGCTGCGCGGATTGGCAGATGCGATTGAGCCGGGCGGGCACCTGATCTACACCAATCAGCCCTGGCATCCGCAGCTGGAATTTATTGCCCGCGTATTGTGCAATCGTGAGGGCAAACCCTGGATCATGCGGCGGCGCACGCAGGCTGAGATGGATCAACTCGTGGCAGCCGCGGGATTTCGAAAGGTGGGGCAGGAAATTGATCGGTGGGGAATTTTTTCAGTCTCCGTGGCGGAACGTCTTTGAAGGGAACGTCATGAACAAGCCCACCCGATGGGAGGCGGCGAAAGCGTCAGCGTTCCTGTCATTGCTCTTCATTTCGGTTTATGCATCAACGAATTGGATGACGAGCCGGCGGAGCGATGTTGGAATGTGGTTTTTTGATTGGGAAAGGCACATCCCTTTTGTCGCAATCACGATCGTGCCGTACATGTCCATCGATATCTTCTTCGTCCTGGCGCCGTTTCTTTGTTCGACGAGAGACGAGTTGCGAATTCTCTGCCGACGGATTGGACTGAGCATTCTGATTGCTGGAGCGTGCTTCTTGTCGGTTCCGTTGGAGATGGGATTTCCACGGCCTGAGACTTCGGGGTGGGCGGGCGCACTGTTCCGACTCCTGCACGGGTTTGATCAACCTTACAATTTGTTTCCATCACTGCACATTGCGCTTGGGGCACTGCTCGCGACGTTCTATGTGCGGCATACACGGGGTTGGGTGCGGAATGGTGTTCGTGTCTGGTTCGGGTTGATCTACGTCTCAACGCTGCTCACGTTTCAGCATCACACCGTGGATGTCGTGGGCGGTTTCATACTGGCGCTGGGGTGCCACTACCTGGTTCGTGAAAGGGTGGGCGTGCGTGTTGCTATTCCAACGATCCGTGTTGGATTCCTCTATTTCGGGGGCGCAATGCTGGTGACAGGGACCGCCTATTGCTGCCTTGGACCATGCGTTTTCCGGAAGAACAAGGGCAGGCTGCCACTGAGCGCGAAAGTCCTCCTCGCACCCACGTTATTGGGGCAGAAACTGTCACTTCTCTATTATCGGCGCGGCTGTTCCGCTTGGAATGCGATCACTCCGAACATCTGGTTGGGCGTTCACCTGAATGCACGCGAGGCCCAACACGCGGTGGCACGAGGAATCACCGCGGTGCTTGATCTCACAGCCGAAATCTCAGAAGCACCCGCATTTCTCCAGGTTGCCTATCGCAACATTCCCGTGCTGGATTTGACCGCCCCGGATGCAGGCCAGCTGCGCGACGCGGCGCAGTTCATTTCGACCCAGTCGGAACGCGGAATCGTTTACGTGCACTGCAAAGTTGGCTACTCGCGGAGTGCCGCAGCAGTCGGTGCTTACCTATTGAAGAGCGGGCGGGCAAAAACAGTGGCCCATGCCTTGGAACTTCTGCGGAGTGCCAGGCCCGGAATCATCATTCGGCCGGAGATTGTGAAATGTCTTCAGCAATTTGCCGCTGATGAGTTCCACGGCGAAGGGGCGGTTTCACGAGTAGCGCAGAATTCCATGTCCGCTGTGTCCCAGGTTTCCTAACCTGCTCGGCGTGGTTCACACCCTGCCGGCCTGGAAGCGCGGCGATACAGCAGGTTTGGAAACCTGCGCTACGAAGAGCTCCGTATTGTACTCACTATTAAGCCCGCATTTTCCGAAATGTTCCGGGTCTTTTCGGTCGTGACCGTGCGGCGCTGGTCTGGCATTTTCGGGCTGAGAATCTGACGCATGAATAGCGAATTGCCCTTTGAAGTTTTGGAGTTCGATGAACTCCTGCGAAAACCCAACGGTGACGCGTCAGGCTTCGCCAGCTTTTTTTCCGCAGGCGAGGTTCTCGTCACACGCGTTCCTGCCCGCCTGGATGTCATGGGTGGCATCGCTGACTACTCGGGCGCAAATGTCTGCGAAGCGGTTCTCGGCCGCGGCATGCTGATGGGACTGCAGCCTCGCACCGACCGCACACTGCGCATTCGCACAATGCAGGCGGGCATGAAGGCGTTGCCCATCGAGACCCGCACGCCGCTGGATTATTTTTGGTCAGGCGACGGACTCGCCAGCTACGCCGAAGTCAGGGCGTTGTGCCAGGCCAACCCGCTCGCGAATTGGGCGTCGTACATTCTTGGAAGCATCTTTACGTTGCTCAAGGAAGAGTCGATCAAGCTGCCCTACGGTTTCAATCTGCTGCTTCTGAGCGCCGTTCCAATGAACGTGGGCATTGGGAGTTCAGCGGCTGTGGAGATTGGCACGCTGACCTGCCTCAACTCGTATCTTGGACTGAATCTTTCGCCCTCGCGCATCGCTCGCCTCGGCCAGATGGCGGAAAATCATGTCGTCGGCGCGCCTTGCGGCATCATGGATCAGACCGCGATCACGAGCGGCCGCAAGGGTTGCCTGACGCACATTCTTTGCAGGCCAGGCGAGGTGAAGGGCGAGATCGAGATCCCGGCAGGAACAGGCTTTGTCGGGATCAATTCGATGGTGCGTCACTCGGTGGCGGGAAGTCCTTACAGCGACACGCGCGTTGGCGCCTTCATGGGCAAGAAGATCATCAATGACATGCGCGCGCGAACAGGACGCGGGCCGATCGATTATCTTGCCGAACTGACGAGCAAGGACCTGCAGCAGTATGAGGTGGGAATCCCTGAGGAAATTGTCGGCTCCGTGTTTCTCGCCGAACACAAAACGCACGACGATCCCGTCACGCGGATTTCTCCTGATGCGGTGTATCGAGTGGCAGGACCGACGCGGCATCCTGTTGAGGAGAACGAACGAGTGTTGAAATTCATGGATGCCTTGCGTGCTGCGGGCATGGGCGACGAGCAAGCGCTGGTCACGGCAGGCGACTGCATGTACGGCGCACATGCGAGCTATCGCGACAACTGTCACTTGTCCACGGAGGAAGTGGACTTCCTGGTTGATGCCGTGAGACACCGCGGCCATGCGTCAGGGCTGTATGGAGCCAAGATCACAGGCGGTGGAACGGGCGGGACCGTGGCTGTATTCGGCAGGATCGAGGCGTTGAAGAAGCACATCCCGGAAATCGCAGTTGAATATTCGCGTCGTGTCGGTGTGATGCCGGACATCTTCGAAGGCACGTCGCCGGGAGCGATGGAATTCGGCGCGTTGCGCTATGGCTTTGGCGCGGGCGGATGGCAGCCGACTGCGCGGTCAAACGGGGATTGAAGCGGGCTACCCGTCACTTGCTGCCGGGCTTGATGGCGGGCGTCGACGCGAGATCGGGCGGGAGTTTGTCGGGTTCAAATGCTTCGACGGCCAGCGAAAGGAGGCTGATGAACGGAACGCCGAAATCCACTTTGCCGTTCGATCGATCGACAGCAGCGGAAATGGCAGCCAGTTCGCCCTGATGGCTGCGGACAATGTCGATCGTTTCCTGGACGCGGCCGCCCTTGGTCACGACATCTTCCACAATCAGGACGCGTTCGCGCGGCGCGATCTTGAATCCGCGCCGCAACACGAGTTTGCCTTCCTCCTTCTCGACGAAAATGAACCGCGTCTTCAACTGCCGCGCCACTTCCTGGCCCAGGACCAATCCGCCCATGGCAGGCGCGACCACAGTGGAGATGTTCAAATGACGAACCTTGTCGGCCAGTGCGCCTCCGACCCGTTCCACAATCGGCATCTGCTGCAACGCCAGGGCGCATTGGAAGAACTGGCGGCTGTGCAAGCCGCTGCGCAGGATGAAATGACCTTCGAGCAGGGCGCCCGTGTCGCGGAAAACCTGAAGCACTTCGTCTTTCGTCATGGGCGCAAATTCTAGGAGGCGGCGCGGGACTGCCAAGGTGAAATGAACAATCGGTGAAAGCGGCGCGTCGGCGATCGACTGGGAGCTACCAGGCTCGGCCGTATTGCACCGGGGGCAACACAGTTCGCGGCGCGCCCAAAGTCCGAGCGGCGCGCATGGGCCAATACGGATCGCGAAGAAACGCTCGCGCGAGCAGAACCAGGTCCGCCTTGCCGCTCGCGATGATCTCTTCCGCCTGTTGCGGTTCGGTGATCAACCCGACGGCGGCAGTGGCAATTCCCACGTCGCGGCGAACCCGCTCCGCAAGCGGCACCTGATAACCAGGTCCCAATGGAATATCGGCCTTCGGCAGGTTGCCTCCCGAGCTGCAATCAATGAGATCGACTCCTTCGGCTTTCAGGTGCTTTGACAACTCGACGGTCTGCTCGATGTCCCATCCTCCGGTGGTCCAATCCGTGCAGGAAAGCCGGACCGTCAGCGGCAATGAATCCGGCCAAACCGCGCGCACGGCCCTTGTTGTTTCGAGGAGAAAACGGATTCGATTCTCGAAGCTGCCGCCGTATTGGTCGGTGCGTTGGTTGCTTTGCGGCGAAAGGAATTCGTGAAACAGATAGCCGTGCGCCGCATGCAATTCCATCCATTCACAACCCGCTTTGAGCGAACGCTCGGCGGCGGTAACGAACGATTTCCGTGTGGCGGCGATTTCTGTTTCCGTCATCGCGGCGGGCACCTTCGGCAAATCGCCGCCGAATGCCAGCGCGCTCGGACCCAGCGGTTTCCATCCGCCTGACGAGTCTTCAAGATGCGCGCCACCTTTCCATGGGAGTGCTGCCGAAGCCTTTCGCCCGGCATGCGCGATTTGAATTCCGGGGACCGCGCCGTGCTGCTTGACGAATCGACTGACCCGAGCCAGCGGCTCAATATGCGAGTCAGACCAGATTCCGGCATCGCCGGGAGTGATGCGCCCTTCAGGCGTCACTGCAGTCGCTTCGACAATGACAAGGGCGGCTCCGCCGACAGCGCGCGAACCCAGATGAACCAGATGCCAGTCATTGAGGAAACCGTCCTCGGATGAATACTGGCACATTGGTGAAACACCAATGCGATTGCGCAGCGTGACTGACTTGATCGTCAGCGGCTGGAAAATATGCGGCGTGTTTTCCATCAAGCGGACGTTGCGAAGCGATCAAAATTGTTGCGCGGCTGGTGCAACCTTATCCCAGATCATCGGACTTTCGCGCAAGCCGAGTGCCCAGTAAATGCCGCCCAGGATGTGGACCTGGTAGGCCTTGCTGACTTCGACGGAATTCTTGCGGTCGCGCAGGTTGGGATCCGCGTCCCAAATATCTTCGCGATGTCCGAGGGAGGTGTAGAAGACCTTGCCTTGCCCGTATTCGCGGGTCCAGGCCACGGGAAAATGTCCTGCCGCGCCACTATTCGGATGCTTCTCGAGGGAGAGCAAATTCTTCACGCGTGAGCGGTCGTAGTTTTTGAAGAGGTAAATCTCTTCCTGAGCGATCGGCCAGAGTTTGCCGAGATGCGCGGTGGATGGATGCGTCGGGTCATCAACACAGCACTCGACGCCGACTTGCGGTCCGTGGCTTTGAAAATGTGCGCCGACCATCTCGATGAATTCCGGCCATTTCGGGAACGTGTCGCCCGCGGCGTGCATTCCAATGAACGCCTTTCCGGAACGCACCCAGGCCAGAAAGCCTTCCTTGTCTGGAATGGGAAGGTCGCCTGTCGTGTTGGCGAAGATGATGCCATCGTAGTTCTTCAGCGACTCGGCACTCAGCTTCGAAAGCGGGGCTTTCAGCTCTTCCTGCAGCGCAGCCCGCGTTTCAGCCGATGGCCCACCGACCGCGCTGAGTTTGCCTTCAGGCTGGCGAACAAACTCGACAGTAAAGGCCTTGGACTTTTCTGCCAGTTCGCTTAACACCTTTTCCGCCGTTGGAATCGAGCTGTGGCGAAACCCTGCCGTGGTTGTCACAACGAGCAGTTTCTTGGGCGCATCAGCGGCGCTGGCAAACGTTGGCACAAGCAACAACCCGGCACAAAAGATCGCTATGGATAATTTCATAGTTGAGATGAATTGGTTTGACCGCGTACCTGCGAGAACGATGTGAAATCGGCGCTTCTACTGTTTTGCCGGTTCAAGCCGCCTGACCCAGATGTTTCTGAAACGAGTGGGGTTGCCGTGGTCCTGGAGGGAGATCGGGCCCGTCGCAGGATGCTGGGTATACTTCGCGACGGCGCGCCATCCGGTCGGTCCCATGAGGCTCTGATGATTCTGAACGAGCACGCCGTTCAGCAGAGCGGTGACATACGCGGGTGATTTCAAAGTTCCGTTCGCCTCGAAGCGCGGCGCCGTGAATAGGATGTCGTATGTCTGCCATTGGCCAGGAGGACGGCAGGCATTAACCAAGGGCGGATACTGGCCATAGATGGCGCCGATGGTTCCGTCGGCATAAGTGAGGTTCTCATAACAATCCAGGATCTGGATTTCATAGCGGCCCATCAGGAAAACTCCGCTGTTGCCGCGGCCCTGGCCAGTGCCCTTGACGACGCTTGGGGTTGCGAATTCCAGGTGCAATTGGACATCACCGAATTCCTCGCGGGTGAATATGTCTCCTTTGGCCGCAGTCACCCCGCCGTCGCCGAGTTTCCAGGCGGCCGCATTTCCGTCCTTGTCGCGCCATTTGGAAAGATCCGAGCCGTCGAACAGCACGATGGCATCGGAGGGCGGGATGGCCGTGGGTTTCTCTGTGACGAGCGAGGCAGGTTTGACGACAGGCGGCTGCGGGCGCTCCGGATCATGGACATGCCACTGCGTGTTGGGGATCAGCGGGGTGTCCTTGAATCCGGCAACGCCGTTCACAATGGTTTCCATAGGCTTTGCTGGCGCGGCAATGGCGCAATGTGCGCCGGCAGCCAGGCACACGAGGATGGCGAGGTACGCGGTTTTCATTTGGATGGATCGCAACGGGCGCGGTTAAATTTTCTTGGGCATGGCGGTCCATGCGCCTTTTTTCTGGCTGCTCTTCAAACAGGTTTCAATGAACGCAATTCCGGTCCAGCCGTCCTCCACAGTCGCATACCTGGAACCATCGGTTGCGAATTTTTTACCGGCCTTCCACTTGCGAACGTCGGCTTCGAAGCAGCGATGCAGCCGGGCGAACGCATCGTGAAATGCCTCAGGATGACCCGCGGGAATGTTCGGTTCGGCCATCAGTTCGGCGGGTACGTCCTTGGGCAGGAAACCGTCGCCGGGCGTGACAGCGCCGCGCCAATAAACACGATCGGGTTGATTGGCAAGATGAACGGTGATGGATTCCGGATTTTCCTGGCTCCATCGCACGGAACCCTTTGTGCCCGCGACGAGAATGCCGAGGTCGTTCTTGCTGCCGATGCAGACCTGCGAAGCACGGACGAGAGCCTTTCCACCGTTGCTCAGCTTGCAGTAGATGGTGAAGTGATCGTCCAGCATCCGACCCTCAACAAACGTTTCCATTTGCGCGGATACGTCGGTGACATCGAGTCCCGTGACGAAACGCAGCTGCATGAGCGCGTGCGTGCCGATATCGCCGCCGCAGCCCGAGCCGCCCGCGCGCTTAGGGTCCACGCGCCAGGAGGCCTGTTGCTGCCCTGTTGCCTCCAGCTTGGTTGCAAGCCATCCCTGCAAATAATAGGAATCCACCCAGCGCACTTCGCCGATCAGGCCGCTTTGGACGATGTAGCGTGCAAACCGGCTCGTCCAATGGCCGAGGTACGTGTGCGACACCGCGAACGGAACGTTCAGTTCGCGCGCGGTCTTCACGAGCGTGTTGGCCTCCTTCAGGTTCAGGCACAACGGCTTTTCGCAAAACACAGCAATCCCGGCCTTCATCGCCTTCATTGCGGGATCGAAGTGCACGAAGTTGGGCGTGACGATCAGGATGTAATCCAGCTTCTCCTCGTCGGGCAGTGTCTTGTTCGCCGCGATCATTTCGTCGTAGGAGCCATAACCCTTCAACGGAAACGGCCAGTTGGCAGCTTCTTCCAATGCCACCTTGGGATCAGGGAATAATGCGCCCGCAGTGACGCGGCGGGTGCCGTCGAAGTGAATTGCGCGCTGATGCGGGTGAACGATGAACGCGCCTTTGCCGCCGCCAACGAGTCCAACATTAAGTGGTCGGTTTGCCATATGTTCCAAATGTTTAGTGGGAAATTGTGATGACGTGGTTACTTGCGCGCGAATGCGGCATCGAATGCCGCGGCGCTCGGTGGGAAATCCAGCTTCCGAATCAACGCGCACGCTTCCGCCGCCCCGTGGAATCGATCCATGCGCCCATCTTCCCATTCGACGGACAACGGCCCGCGATAACCGACGTCGTTCAGCGCAACAATGACTTCCTCAAAGTTGATGTCGCCATGACCCGGGGAGCGAAAATCCCAGTAGCGTCGAGGATCGCAGAAATCGGTGTGCCCGCCGAAGACGCCGATCGTGCCATCACCGTGTCCCCACCAAGCGTCCTTCATGTGCGCATGGAAAATTCGGGGACCGAACTCGCGCACGAAGCGGACGTAGCTGACGCCCTGATACCCGAAATGCGAAGGATCGAAATTGAATCCGAACCGCTTGTGTTCCTTCACCGCAGCCAGCGCCCGATGGGCTGAAACGACGTCGAATGCGATTTCGCTCGGATGCACCTCCAAAGCAAAGTTGACGTTCTCCTTCTCAAACACATTGAGGATCGGAATCCAGCGTTGTGCGAAATCAACAAAACCCTTTTCGAGAAATTTTTGGTCCGTGGGCGGGAAGGCGTAGAGCGCGTG
The DNA here is from genome assembly GCA_035629175.1 of Verrucomicrobiia bacterium. Taxonomy (NCBI): domain Bacteria; kingdom Pseudomonadati; phylum Verrucomicrobiota; class Verrucomicrobiia; species Verrucomicrobiia bacterium. The sequence goes on from DASPIL010000076.1 coordinate 32,570, forward strand.
CCAGATGGAAGATCCAGTGAAGCCATTAACGACAGCGGGAAAATCCTTGCCGGGAAGGCTGGCTGGCTTTGCATCGAAGAACTTGCGCGCGGCACGGGCCGTCACTTTCATCTTCTCAGCCGCGCGCTGGCGCACTCCTTCGGGATCGCCGTCGCCCCAAACGTCAGGAGGAAGGATCGCCTGATGGCGTTCGTCAATGCGATCGCACACAGCCTGGCCGACGAGGTGATTGGAAATGGCGTAACAGTTCAGGCCATGCTGCTGGAGCAGCGCCCAGCGATTCTTCACGTAATCGGGTTCATTCGCAGCGCGATCGACTTCGAAGTGATCGCCCCAGCAGGCGAGCTCGAGGCCGTCGTAGCCCATCTGTTTGACTGTGGGAGCGAGTTCTGCGAGCGGGAGGTCCGCCCACTGTCCAGTGAAGAGTGTGACTGGTCTGGCCATGTTCAGAATAGTTGCGGTTGCAGTTCCGGAGCCCTTCCGGTGGTGCTGGCAAAGTGGCATGCCTGCGCCGGAGCGGAGTGTGTGAGTGCGCTGCGCTCGGGTCAAGTGCCGGGTCACTACTGAGCGTCATCAATTCATGCGATGCACACTTTCCCGTTGAGTTGCTCATGCAGGCCGGGTATTGAACACGTCCAGCATTTCGATTCACCCTATGAACAACCGCCACGACAAAATCCTCTTCTGGGGATGCTTCATCGCGCTCATCACCACTTCCTACGCGTTCATCAGCCGAATGATTCTCTCCGGCGGACGGTTCGTCACGGATTTCGGCCTCGACAAAGTTGCGGTCGGCGAGCTGCAGGGCGCCGGCATCTGGCCGTTCGGCGTGAGCATCATTCTGTTCAGCCTGTTCATTGACAAGATTGGATACAAGGTCGCCATGATCTTTTCGTTCCTGTGCTATGTGATCTACACAGGCATGGCGATCGCGGCGTACGGCGCGATTCACGGCGCGACCGGCGATGCGCTCGCCGCGGCGCAAAAGCAGGGTTACAGCCTGCTCTACTGGGGCAGCATTATCCTTGCGCTGGGCAATGGAGCGGTGGAGGCGTACATCAACCCGATCGTGGCCACGATGTTCAACAAGGACAAGGCGAAGTGGCTGAACATCCTGCACGCAGGATGGCCCGGCGGTTTGGTGATCGGAGGTTTGTGCACGATCGCGCTGGCAACCAATCCCGACTGGCGCATTACGCTGGGCTTGATCCTGATTCCAGCGGTTATTTTCTTCTTGATGCTGATCGGGCTTAAGTTTCCGCGCAGCGAACGCGAGCAGGCGGGCGTTGGGTACGTGGAAATGCTCAAGGAACTGGGGGCTTTTGGCGCACTGGTCGGATTCGGCCTCGTGATTGCGCAGGTTGGCCAGGTCTTTGCCTGGGACACAAAGCTGGTTTGGATTCTGATCGCGATTGTGGTGATAGCGTTCGCGGTGATCACGAAATCATTCGGCCGGCCGTTCCTGGCATTTTTGATCATCATCATGATGCCACTGGCCACGACAGAGCTTGGCACGGACGGATGGATCACGTCGCTCATGGAGGCGCCCATGCTGGCCGCGGGTCACAATCCGGCGTGGGTTCTCGTTTACACATCGGCCGTCATGATGATCCTGCGCTTCTCGGCTGGGCCGTTGATCCACAAGATGTCACCGTTAGGATTGCTTGCGACCTGCTCGGTGCTCGCGATCGCGGGCCTCACGGCACTGTCCAAAACCAATAATGCGGGGATGGCAGCGATCTTCGCGGCTGCCACGCTATATGGCATCGGCAAGAGTTTCTTCTGGCCGACGATGCTTGGATTGACATCCGAACAATGTCCAAAAGGGGGCGCTTTGACGCTGAATGCGATGGGAGGAATCGGAATGCTGGCAGTCGGGATTCTCGGCGCGCCGTTCATCGGTTACTTGCAGGAAACTTCTGCCACGCAAAAATTGGCGATGGCAGATCCTGCGTTGCATCAAAGCGTGACGAAGGAAAGTCGTTATCTCCTGGGCACCTACCACGCGGTTGATCCCGTGAAAGCCGACGCTGTTGCGGATCCTGCGGCCAAGGCGACGATCAATACCGCCGTGACGGAGGGGAAATTTTCAGCGCTTGGAAAGATGGCGCTGTTTCCCGCGTTCATGCTGGCGTGCTATATCGCCCTGATCCTCTACTTCAAGTCTCGCGGCGGATACAAACCCGTCGTCCTGGTGGAGAATCCGACGACGGCCCGACCAGCCTGAGGCGTGTGGCGGCAGGCAATCTGTGCCTGCCGAAGAGCCGGGCTTCCAGCCCGGTGGCCGGAACAACAGATAGCCCCGAGCGCATCGAGAATTCAGAGCCTCTCGATCGTGCCGTTTTTTTCTGAGGGCTATGGGCCTCAGGCAGTCATGCCATGCTGCGATCGGAGGGCTCTCCCGCTTGACGTATCGAGATTTGATGCGAGTATGGTGGCCGTTGCTTTTGGGGGCGTACTGGTTTCGACCTGATGAATGCGCCAGAGGCGGCATGCCGAGGATGGTTCGTTGGCCTCGTTAATCACTCGGACCAAAAATTAAGTGCTAATCAAGAACTAGCTCTCGCGGCCTAAATGCGCCACGACGTTCACCAGCAGACACCTGCTATGTTGGATGAACGCTACAGCAGGCATGGCTGAAGACGGGGACCGCGCGTCAGCAGCCGAGAAAATTCCATGCGGACTAGGCAGTGCGACTCGAGTTCGGACGTCATCGCATAGCAGAAAATCTACTCCGGACTAAGCATGTAGTCGCGGCTGGTTTGTTTGCCAGGGACGCGGGTTCAACTCCCGCCGCCTCCACCATCTTGAAGACCGTTCCGTATCACACTCGTGGTGCGTTGCACATCGAGAACGGTTTCAGCCGATAAAGACGCGGACTTTCCGAAGGAAACGGTTACGGTCCGAGCGCGTAAAATGCGGTTCGAGCCGGGTTTTTTCAGGTACGCCCACACTTCCTGCCAGTTTTCCTCCTTAATCATTTTTGAGCCTGATTTGCCTCGGAAATGAACATTTTTAAGGACTGGTATGGTTGGCTTGGGCCGCAGCCGGCTCAAGCCAGTAATCGAAGTGGCCCGGATGCTCAAGTCGTGGTCCGTCACGCGATGCTTGGCGTGATACGATTTGGCCAGGTCTTCCAGCAAAATGCGGCTCAAGCCTGGGCCGGTTCTCCTTTCTAATCTCCGTCTGTTCCAGTTTTTGTTTGTTGCTCATGGCGGTTGAGCAGGCCGCGCCCTTCAGAAAACCTTTTTGCCCTCGCACAGGTTGATGAGTTCGGACAGCGCCAGCACCTGTGCCCGCCTGCCCGCGCCTTCGCGGACGGTGTGAAGAATGCCATTGGTCTTCAGCGTGCCGAGCAGGCTGGCGACCATGGGCGGGCTGGGCATGCCAGGGTGTTTGGTGGCCTCGCTGCCTCGAAACACGGGCCGTTCAAACATGAAGTCGAGCAAGGGGACGGCAAACTGGGAATGGGTCAAGTCGAGCGTTTGCTTTTTGAGGCGTTCGTAAAGGTCTTGGATGGCCCGGGCTTTCTTGGTGTTGGCCTCGGCTTGCACGGATACGCCTTCCAAGAAGAAAGCAGCCCAGCGTGTCCAACTGCCAGGCTCACCCAAGGCCCGCAGACGGGCGATGTAATCATCCCGCCGCGACTCAAAAAATGCGGACAGGTAGAAGCAGGGCCGGCTCAGGATTTTTTTCTCGTAAAGAAAGAGCGGGATGACCATGCGGCCGATGCGCCCGTTGCCGTCAATGAACGGATGGAGGATTTCAAACTGGGCGTGCAGGAGCGCCAGTTGGATGAGCGCGTCCGGCGCATCGGAATGCCAGTAGGCCTCCCAGCGGTTGAGGTGTTCCTGCAACTGAAGCGGCGACGGCGGCACGAAGGCGGCGTCCTCGATGGGGCTGCCCGGCTTGCGGATCCAGTTTTGAATGGTGCGAAAGCGGCCACGGCCCTTGTTGTGTCCGCGCACGCTGTCCATGAGAACTTCATGGAGTTTGAGCATTGAGTTGAGGCAGAACGGGCGTTCACGCAAGAGACTTTCGGAAACGCGCAGGGCTTTCCGATAATTCATGATTTCATGGATGTCCTCGCGGCGGGACGGCTCGGTCGGGGCTTCGCCGGCTTCAAACTTCAGAACGTCCTCGAAATCGGCCTGTGTGCCCTCAATTTTGGAGGACAGCACCGCTTCCTGTGTCGTGATGGGAGAAAGCAGGACATCGGGTTGGGGATGCCGTAAAACAAGCCTTCCAGAGTGGCAATGGCGCGATTGGCCTTACCGACCAGCGGCATCAACGCCACAAGATCAAGGTCTTTTGGTGGAAGTTGCTCCGGCTCAAACGGGTTCATGGCGGTTGTTTTATGTTAATCACACTTGGGACAATAGGTGTTTGTATAAAGCAATACGGGTTTTAATTAAAACAAATTAGTTTGAATCTGGCCCGGTTAAAACAATAGGAAGTCATGATCAAACTTCGCGTTGCCTGTTCTTGGGCACATTCAGTTTCAGCGGCGATTGTTCCCAATGTTGCGCGAGGGGCGATCGCCGGGTGTTTTCCGTCTCGCCACATCCACATTCCCGTCGTTGCGGGATTAAAGGATTACGGGACCGTCTCGTCAGCCATTCGCCGCTTTGAACGATCGCTGGCCAATGACGTCGGACAGGCACATTGGAAATTACGTTGTGAAAAGTACAAAAATCAGATGTGACACTGAGCACAGCGCGCCAAGCTTGGATCGCCTCGCATCCTTCTCTCCTCTCATAGACCGACGCTGCAGTTCTTCATTGACGCAAGTCACAGCGGTCTGCCCGCGGCTTCCTTACTCTCATGTGTCAGTTCAGTTTCCCGTCGTGGATAATCTCGATCGGCCGGGTTCGGTCCGTTGTGTGGAAAGAGGCCCATTTGCTTCGCCAATTCGTCGAGGAAGACAGTGATGATGCTTTGAAGGCTGCGTTGATCCTGTCGCAGCCACCACACGAAGGCGGGCAAGACGAGCAACGTCAGCCAGGCCCAAGGGCTGCCGATCCAGCCAATGATCAAGAGTGCGAATCCCAAAAGCGCGCTGAAAGCAATACGTGCCGACAACGACCAGGTTGGGCGCAGCCGGCAACGAATCAATTGCCGCTGCTTCGGATGTTCCTCCGCAACGGTTGCGACCTGGAGATGACTCCACCGCGTGCCGTAAATCTCAACGTCATAGTCGTTCCAACCGGTATCTGTGCGGTTTGGCCAGCCTTTTTTGTCCAAGCGGTCAAGCATCGCCTTTACAAAATCAATCCTCTCAATCCGCTGTTCCGCCCAATACTGCACTTCGCCCAGCGGTCTCGGACTTCCCCGAAGCGCGAGCGAATCGATGGACTGCTGGGATTCGAGCCGCAGCGGCGTGACTGCGAGCCGTCCTTGATATCGGGCTGCCCCGCGGACGAGCGGCTGCAGAAGATGCATCAACGCGACGAGCGGACGCGACCACCAGCGCCGCTGTTCGCGAGGCACGACGGCCTGGTACGCGGCGAGCGCGCAGACACTGAGCGTGATCAACATGCTCGCCAGCGCCAGCGGAATGAAATAGTGCGAGACGGCCGACATCACCCAAAGAGGGAACGTGATCAACAAGTGATACTCCAGCGACGTGCAGAAGATCAGTGCCGTGCCGCTGCCAGACGAATAAAGCCTTTGAAAGCCAGCGCTCCCGAATAGCCCGTGGTAGATCACTGGCCGTTGCAAATCGAGCCCCCCTTTCGCTGTGCCGTATATGCGCCCATGCCAAATGCTTCCACCCAGGGCATTGAAATTCTCCGGGTGTTTCCGGACGAGCATGGCCTCGGCTTCTCCATATCCATGCTGCTGCTTGAGATAGGCTTGAACAGTCGATCGTCGATAATGCCAGACAAACGCCGCAGGACTGAACCCGATTCGATAGCCCGCCTGTTGCAAACGCCAGCAAATGTCGACGTCGTCTCCCGCTTTTGTATAGGTCGGATCGAATCCCCCAATCTCTTCGAGGGCGCTGCGATAGAAGGCCATATTGCAGCCGGGAATGTGTTCCGCCTGCCTGTCGGTTAGCATCACGTGGGCGGGCCCGCCCGGTGATGCCATGACCGCTGCGGCCACCGCCGAGTCTTCTGGCGGGAGGAGGTTTGGTCCGCCCGCGCCGATGAATTCTCCATCCTGCAACGTGGCTGCAAGGTGGTAGAGCCAGTCCTCGTCCGCGCGGCAATCCGAGTCGGTGAACGCAACGATTTCCCCGCTCGCCGCCGAAATCCCCGTATTGCGAGCAATCGACAACCCTAAATTCCTGGGATGGCGGATGGTTCGGGCATGAGGGAATTCGGCCGCAATTTTCGGCGTGGTGTCGCTGGATCCGTCGTCAACAAGGATGACTTCGTAGTCTGGGTAATTGAGGCGCTGCAACGATTGCAGGCAGTTCCGCAGCGTGCGATCGCCGTTGTAGCTTGCGACCACGACTGAAATCCGCGGATAACGGCGGAGCGGAAAACAAGGTGCCGCGTTGAACTGCCTGAGAACGGTATAGAACGAATCTTTAGCCTGGCGATCGGCGGTCACCAATCCCATCTGCCAGTCGTCCACCATCCGGCCTCCGCGAAACCATTCGTCCGTGTAAGTGAAGACAACCGTTCCCGCCAGGCCCGCCCGGAATGATTCCTCGATTTGCCAGGCGAGCATCTCTGATTTCCTGCCTTCGCCTTCACGGAGCGAGTCAGCGCCGAATTCACCGAGCACGAGCGGCTTGGCCTCGGCAATCATCTGCAGCCGGGCCATGTAATTCCGAAATGGCTGTTCGTTATGCAGATAAACGTTGAAGCAGACGAAATCAACGCTGGCAGGATGAACGAACTCGGTGGGTGGAAAGTTGGAGTACGTGCAAAGGCAGCCTGGATCGACACGCTTGGCTTCCGCGATGAGTTCATCGATCCATTCCGACACCGCCCGCGCGCCGGTCCACCGAACGATATCGGCGGGGATCTCGTTTCCAACGCTGAATGCGAACACCGCGGGATGGCGTCCGCAGGCGAGCACCGTTTTCCGTACGATGTCGCGTGCCTGCTCGCGCCGCTCCTGGGAATCGATGCACAGGTGCCGGTTCCAGGGAATATCTACAAAAATCTTCAGGCTGCGTTCATGTGCGAGTTCCAGCAGCCATCGCGGAGGGAGGTCGTAAACGCGGATGACGTTGGCGCCGAGTTGAACGATTTGGGAGAGATCCGCGGCGGTTTGTTCGGTTGAAGCAAAAGGCTGTCCCTGCGCGTTGGGCGGGAACGGACCGTACGCGACTCCCTTGACGAAAAACTTTTTTTCGCCCAGTCGGAAGAACTTGCCGTCCACGGTGACGCGTGGCTGGGCTGGAACCGCGGATGCCATTTGCGTTTTAGACGGTACGAACGCTGGAATTCATTCAAACCGCGCGTGGGGGATAACAAATGGCCGCAATCGAAGCAAGGGGCGGTTCCACCCGGCCTCGCGGCGGCGCCGTTTTCGAAACCTGCTGTATCGCCGTGCTTCCAAGCGGACGGGACGTGAAACGCGCCTGGCAGGCGAGGACACCTGTCCACCCTCCGAAGTAGCTGCTACGGAGGACGGGCGATACCAAAGACCCGGAGGTCTGCGGGTAACGACCTTTGCCGATTGAACTTCGAACGGCCAGCGGTGAATCTGACCGCATGAAAGAACTGCCTCACACGCGATCCTGTTTCGTTTGCGGCGAATCGAATGCAATCGGCCTCAACCTGCGCTTCCACACGGACGGCAAACGCGTTCACTCCTGCTTCACCCCCGCGACAGCCCATGCTGGTTTCAAAGGGGTGGTGCATGGCGGAATCCTTTCCACTGTGTTGGACGAGATCATGGTTTGGGCCTGCGCGGTGCCGACCCGGAAGTTCGCCTACTGTGTGGAATTGAGTGTGCGATTCAATAAAGCCGCGCGCCCCGGAGAGGAATTGAGCGTTTCAGCGGAAATGATCTCGAGCCGCCGCGATCGCATTTTCGAAGCTCGCAGCGAAATCCAGAATGCGAAGGGCGAAATTGTCTGCTCCGCAACGGGCCGATACTTTGCTGCCAAGCCGGAGGATGCAGCTGAGATGATGGATGACATCGTCGGCGATACGAACTGGTAAATCATCGAACCCGCGCCAGCATCAGCAATCCGGCGCCCGCCGCGAGGAGGTTCGGAAACCAGGCCCCGAACCAGGTCGGAACATGGCCCGCCTCCCCGAATGCAAACCCGATTTGTTGGAGAATATGGTAGGCGAAAAAGATCCCGAGGCTTGCCGCGACTCCCACGAAAACGTTTCGGCGCCCCGACCCTGCAGAGAAGGGAATTGCGAGCAACACCACGACCAGGCACGTGGCAGGCCCCGCGAACCGTCCATGCCACTTGCTGCTGAGCCAGCGTTGCATTGAGCGCTCCGGGTTTGGATGCAGCCGGATGTAATTTCTGATGACGCGGAGGGGGATGTCGGCCGATCGAGTGCGGCCCTGATTACTGAACCGTTCGGCGATGCTGATTTCACTGCGGATGATTTCCGGCGTCTCGGACAAATCGGGCAGGACCATGAGGTTGGTTTCCGATTTGACGTGAACGGAGCCCATGCCGGAGGCCCGACGCATTTCGCGGACGTTCCGAAATGTCCATACGCGATTCGAGTAGGTGCCATATTGGGCGAAAATGGAGCGGACCGTTCCGTCTCTAAGCTGCCACTCCAGGGCGACATGCGACATGTTCCCATTTTCCTTGTCGTAGGCGCCGATGTGCCAGGCGCGGCCTTCGCGCGAGTTTGTGAAGACCAGGTTTTTTTTGATCCGCGGATTGACTCCCGATCGGGCGGGGAGGCGGCTGTTCTTTACCTCTTCGGCGCGTTCAGCGGAAATGGGCGCGATATACTCATTGAGCAGGAACAAGGACGCGGCGCAAAAAATCGCAATACCGAAGTAGGGAAGGCTGATGCGCCAGAGACTCACGCCGGCTGCGCGGATCGCGGTGATCTCGTTATACCGCGCGTGGTTGGTCAACGCGTAAAGCAGTGCAAGGAGAAGCGCGACAGGAATCGCAATCGGAAGGAAGTCGGGAAGCATGAAGAAGTAGTAGGCGGCGATGTCGGTGCCGCGCATTTTGCTTTCCTGCATGCTGCTGAGGTTCGTGACGAGATCGCTGGCAATCCAGAAAACGAGGAACGCGCTGAAGCAAAAGCCCAGCGCTACCAGGCATTCACGGAGGAGATAACGAGCCAGCAAACGCATTCCAGCGCAGGCTAGGATTCACATCTTCGCGGAGCAAGCTTGTTGGCGGGGGGATTCGCGCAGCGCTGGTAATCGTGTCTTTGCGGGGAGCGGTGAATCTGGTTTCATCGAACCCATGCGAGCTGCGTCATTGCATGAAATGGTTCGATTCACTGATAAACTGCTGCGCACGGCGGAGGTCGGGGATTACGACGGCGCGGCAAATGGATTGCAGGTGGAGAACTCGGGCAAGGTGACGCGAATAGCCGCGACTGTGGATGCCAGTCTTGCAACGATCAATCTCGCGATCGAAGCGGACGGGGATCTGCTCGTTGTTCATCATGGGCTTTTCTGGGGTCCAACCCATCCATGGGTTGGGTCGAAATACAAGCTGATGCAGTTGCTTATCCAGCATGACCTGGCTGTTTACAGCTCGCATTTGCCGCTCGACCTGCATCCCGAACTCGGCAACAACGCGCAACTGTGCGCTGCGCTTGGCTTCACCCGGACAGCTCCTTTTTTTTCCAGTCACGGCCAGGACATTGGATTGCTCGCCAACGCCAAAGTGGATCGCGGAGAACTGCTGAAGCGGCTTGCCTCGGCCACAGGCGGCAACCCGCACCTCATAGCTGCAGGCCCTTCCCAGTGCAAAAGAATCGGAGTGGTGACTGGCGGCGCTGGCGGCGATTTGATGAAAGCGGCAGCGAGCGGATTGGACACTTTCATCACGGGCGAGGGTCCGCATTGGACCTTTGCCATGGCCGAGGAACTGGGCGTGAACGTCTTCTACGCGGGACATTACGCCACGGAAACCTTTGGCGTTAAGGCGCTGGCGGAATCCTTGTCGCGGAAGTTCAAGGTTCCGTGGATATTTCTCGATCATCCGACCGGATTGTAGACGCCCTCCGCCTTCGCCGCAGAAAATCGCGCGGCGATTTTGGATCCGATGGCGAGAGCGGCTGTGGCAGCGGGAGATGGGGCGTTAACCACGTGCAGCAGCCCGGGTTGTTCCTCGAAATGAAAATCTTCGACCAGTTTTCCGTCTGACGTCATCGCCTGGGCTCGGACGCCGGCGCCGCCGGGTTCCAGGTCTGCCACCCGGATTTCAGGAACGAGTTTTTGCAGTGAGCGGCAAAACTCGAGTTTTGAAAGCGAGCGGCGGATTTCGTAACCGCACATGCTGGGATACTTCACGAGAAATCGCCACAGGCCGGGAAACGTCAGCGATTCCGTGAGGTCTCGCACGTTCAGATGACGCCATTTATATCCTTCGCGTGCAAACGCCAGCACGGCATTTGGACCCGCTTCGATGCCACCGTGAATCAAGCGCGTGAAGTGTACGCCCAGGAACGGAAACTTCGGGTCGGGAACGGGGTAGATCAGGTGACGCACCAGATGCTGCCGATCCTTCCGGAGTTTGTAATATTCGCCGCGGAACGGGATGATCTTTGCAGTGGGATTCTGTCCGCTGGCCCGAACGAGCCGATCGGAATGGAGTCCGCCGCATGTGATCACTTGCCTCGCTGACAATGAACCGATGTTCGTGTGGATCGTGAAATGCGGCCCTGGAACAATGCTTTGAACCTTTGTATTCAGTCGAACTTCCCCGCCCCGCTGCCGGATCAAGTCGCCGAGCTTTTCGCAGACGGCCGGGTAATCGACGATCCCTTCCTGCGGAACGTGAATCGCAGCTATTCCCGCAGCATGCGGTTCAATTTCTTTGATCTCAACAGGTGTAAGCCGGCGCAGGCCTGCGAGACCATTTGCGTTGCCTCGCTCCCATAAGGTTTCAAGCCGCGGCAGTTCGGAGTCGTCGGTAGCGACGACGATTTTTCCGCATTGATCAAACTTGACGCTGTGCTCGCGGCAGAACGCGATCATCTGCTGCAGGCCGGAAACACTGAGCTTTGCCTTTTCTGATCCGGGTTTGTAATACAGCCCTGAGTGGAGGACGCCGCTGTTGTTTCCAGTTTGATGCGCGGCGAGTCTCCCCTCCTTCTCAATCAGCGCGAGCTTCAATCCGGGGCGTGATTCCAATAACCGGAACGCAGCAGAAAGGCCGACAATTCCGCCGCCGATGACCACGACATCATATTGCGTGGAAGCGGGGCCGGGATGTGTGACAGCGGTCAAAGCAATGGCGGCAGCCCGGAGGCCGCGGTTCGCTTGCGCGAGCGGGCGGCGACGATTCGGCGCACTTCGTTGGCGATCATTCCGAGGAAGCGAAAGAGCCTTCGCGCAGCGCTCATTTCAGGCCAGGACAGAAACTTCTCCCGTTCGAGTTCGTCCGCTTCTGCGCCGCGGTTCAAAGCGCGCAGGCATGAAATTTTCATATCCTGAGCCTGCCGCAATCGCAGATCGGCCAGCTGCGTCGCCTCAACATACTTGAGCGCCTCGTCCGGCTTGTTCTCTTTGATCAACCGTTCTGCATGGGAAAGAAGACGCGTCACCGCCATCACCTCCTGGCGGATGTATAACGGGTTGAATCGATCCCGATCCTCAGGGCTGAGAGCGGTATGGCGTTCCTCCTGGAAAACGCAGTAAAGATCTGAAAACGACTTTTCCTCGTCGCGCACTAGATGGTTCCAAACTGCCTCGAGCTCCTTGAAAGCGGCTGCGCGGGCTTGCGGATCGTTCACGTACATCGCATTGAGCAGCTGCTCGGCACAGGCACGGCGCTCAGGCATCAGCAATTGAAAGAAACGCGTCCAGAACGGCACGCACCGCATGCGCTGCGTCTTGCCCTTTCCCCCGCCGATCGGGTTGATGATCATGGGGATCGATACGCAACGGCCCGCCAACTGTGCGATCTGCTCCACCCATTTGTCATCGAACCAGAAAGCAAAGATTCCGGGAAAAACCTTTTCGTATCCCAACACTTGAAGCATTCCCCAGCCGATGAATGGATACGTCGCCTGTTCCGCGTTGGGATCCTGCGCAAATCCCAAAAGCACTCCATCTGAGTGTTGTTCGAATTCGCGCCGAACGACATCGTCCCATCCAGGAGTGTCAAACCGGGCGTCGTCGCAGGAAATCATGTAAACCTCGGACGCGCGTCCCGACGCGTTCCAGAGCGCCTGATGCGCCTGGCCCAAGGCAGGAGGCCGCGGTCCGTAGTGCCAGTTGACCCGAAAATCAAAGTTGGAAAACCGTCCGCCATCCACGGCCTCGCGAGTCACGGTGTCGTCGTTGTCAACGTAGAGCCATACGGCGAGTTTGTCTTTTTGACGCGTGTTTGCCTGCAGGGTGTCGAGTTCTTCGGCCAGCATCTCAGGACGCGCCCGGGTAGCCATCAGAATCGAAATTTCCCCACGGCGAACTCCTGCCGTGGCGGCATCCAACGGCAGAATTGGTCCGCTATACATGCGGCAGAAGAGTAGGCGGCTGCGTCTGGGAATCAAACCCGAATTCGCTCCGTATTGCGCGGGGCGGGATAAAAACGGCTGGCCAGACTCGGTTTATGCAAACTCTGTCGCCCGGATTGTGCAGTCCCGCGCCCTGCCGAGTTGGAAGTGGGCGATACGGCAGGTCTGGAAACCTGTATACGAGTTCTTATCCTCTCCCGAGATTCGGCGCTCGATGTTCCCGAAGAAAGGTTTCGATGGCGTAAACGCTCGAGTTCACGGGGAACAAGGCGGCGAGCTTTTCGTTGCTCGCTTCGACGACACGGGGAATGGCATCGGCGGGGAGCATTGCGAGATTCAAATCACGCTGCGCAATGGCAGCAACCTCGCGCATGCTGATCAGTCCAGTGCCACAGACGTTAAAGATCTGCTGTCGGAAGCCAGTCTGAACCAGCGCCCAAGCAACCTGCGCGACTTCGTCAGTGAGCATGAATTGATACCGGGAATCGGGATGAATTCGCAGCGGCTGTCCGTTGATGATGTCGAACACAGGATTTTTCCTAAGTCCCGGCCCCACCATGCCGGCGAGTCGGACGATTAGCCATGACGAGGCATAATGCTGGACGAGTTGTTCCGCGAGGTGCTTGTGAAATCCATATCGCGAGGAGCTGCGCACGTCGATCGGGGCATCCTCACGCGTCGTGCCCGGTGAGGAAACGTCGTTGTAGACGTCCACGCTGGAAATGTGGAGTTGAAGGCCGGCTGTGAATTTTTGGAGCGAAAGAAGGCGGTGTTGAACCGACGCCGCGAACTCACCTGCGGGATCCTGGTCCGCGAGAAACTTTCTGGAATTGCACGCCGCCTCGATAACCACGTCGCTGTGCGCAGCAGGCAGCGCGTCGAAGTTCTGCCGTGTGACGCATGTGAGTTCGATATCAGGCTGCCTGCCGAGCAGGCGGGCGAAAGCGGACCCGACGAGCCCATTCGCCCCAATGATCGTTACACGCATCGCTACAGGCGGATCTCCGCGGGGTTGCTGAGAAACCACGCGATCGTTTTTTCCAGACCGCTTCGAAGGGTCGTGGGACAATCACATCCGAGGAGCGTTTTCATTCGTGTCACATCAAACCCCTTGAACATTTGTCCGTCAGGCTTGGAGCTGTCCCAGACGACTTTGCCGTCATACCCGACAAGTTCAGCAACGGTCTCTGTCAGCTCGCGGATGGACACTGGCCGGCCGGAGGAAATGTTGATGATTTCGCTGCCGCTGTATTCCCCGGCGGCTTTCAAAATGACTCTGCACGCATCTTCGACGTAAACGAAATCGCGTGTCGGACGGCCCGTGCCCCACGCAACGATCTCCTTGCGCCCGGTTTTCTTCGCCTCCACGTATTTCCGGATCAGCGCGGGAATGACGTGGGAGTTGTTGAGATCGAAATTGTCGAAGGGGCCGTAAAGATTGCCGGGCACAAGCACAATGGCATCGAATTGGTGCTGGCGGCGATAAGCTTCCGCCTGGATGGCGCTCATCGCCTTGGCCAGGGAATATGGGGCGCTTTCAGCTTGCGGCATTCCGTTGAAGAGCTCGGTTTCCTTGATTGGGCTGGGCGCGTGAGCGGGATAGCTGCAGCCGCCCATGAGCGTGACATATTTTCGCGCGCCTGCCCGCCACGACTCGTGGAGCATCACCGTTCCCATCAGCAGGTTCTCATAACAAAAATCGGCAGGTCGCGCTTTGTTGGCGCCGATCCCTCCAATCAACCCGGCCAAATGGAAGACAACGTCCGGCTTGGTTTCTTCGAGCATGCGGCGCACTGCCGCCTGTTCGAGAAGGTTGAACGCGGAGCGCGACGGCGTTACGGGCTGCAAACCGCGATCACGCATCAGTTGCACGACGTTGCGTCCAACGAAACCGCTGGCTCCCGTCACGAGAATCCTGGCTTTGTCCAAATCCATAAACTAAAAGGCACTTCCGGTCACAGCATAGCGCAGTACGCGTTGAGGGAAACTTCCAATCCAAACATCGCTCAGCCGGACGAGCGTGGATTCATGCGGAACCGATGGGGCCTTCGCGCGATCGTTTGTCACCACCAGGTGAAAACTGCCGGGCGCAAAATATTTCGGGCCGCGGATGTATTGCGTATTGAAGTAGCGGACATACGCCTCGTCGTGCTGCAAACCGACTGATCGGAAGAAGTCGATCCACCACTGGGCCGGCTTAACGCTCTGATGCAAATTCACGCCGTTCACGAAATCGTCCTGGGACGCGATACTCATGATCCACAGCCCGCCAGGCCGCAGGTGTTTCTTCACGTTTGCGGCGACCGCCGGGAGATCCCGCTCGTGGATGTGTTCCATGACTTCCCATGAAGTCACGACGTCGAACTGGATCAATCGCTTCCCACCCTCGAACTCGCCGAGGATTTCGAACGGCGCAGTGATATCCGCCGTGAACAGGTATTCGGGAATCGTGCGCCATTCCGCGCGGCGAAGTCGCTTTGAGAAGTCACTCCCTTCCAGACCGACTGCAACACAGCCGTCGTCGAGGCAGTCTTTTACGAATCCACCCCCGGAGCAGCCGAGGTCTGCGATCCAGAGAGGGCCCCTTTGTTCGCCGAACAGTTTATAAAGCTTCTGATTGAAGCGGCGATTGCGGCTGTTGTCGCGGCGAGTGCCCCATGGCACGAGGTGGTCTGGCGATTCGTAAGCGATGGGCCGGGTGGCGTTGACATTGACGGATCGCAGGCGAGCCCAGTTCTGGTCCACTTCATTCATTCGTCAGAGGGAGGCATGTGTGGTGCGGCAGCATCGGCATTCGATTCACGAAACGCATCGAGCTTTTGTGAAGCCCTTGCTTTGTCGTGCTTTGTAAAATCCTCTTCGTGATCGAAAAAGATAATCTGGCTGCCCGCGAATTCGAACTTGAACGGCACGTGGATGAGCGACTCGAATTCGCTTCGCACCGCAGCCTGGCGATCCGGCGGGACAAACAGAAGGAGGAAGCCGCCCGCGCCCGCGCCGAGCAGTTTTCCACCGATGGCCCCTGCGGCCCGCCCTCTGTCGTAGAGTCCGTCAATCTGAGGGTTCGAAACCTTGTGGCTCAACTCGCGTTTCGCGAGCCAGTTGTCGTGCAACAGTTCCCCGAACATCCGCAAATCCTGCCGGCTGTTCAGAATCTCGGCTCCCTGTTCCACGTATTCCCGCATACGGTTCAGGAGATTCGCGCGTTGGTCCACGGCATCGGCAGTCCCGTAACTGGACGCCACTTCCGAAGCGGTTCTCTTGATGCCCGTGTAGAACAGCATCAGATTGGAGTTCAGCTCGCGCACACGCGACTGCGACAGGGTCATTGGCTGTACTGAAAAATCGCCGTTCTGAAGGAAGTTGATGCGATTTAACCCTCCATAAGCGGCGCAGACTTGATCCTGCGATCCGACGGTTTCCTTCAAGCGATCCTGCTCGACGTGTATGCCTTCCCGGGCGAGCTGTTTCTTTCCCGCGACGCGGCCCTTGAGGGCATAGAGGGCATGAAGGAGGCCAACCGTGAATGCGGAGCTGGATCCCATTCCGCTCCGTCCCGGGAGATCGGCAGCATGATGGATTTCAATCCCGCGATCGACTTTTAGAAACCGCAGGGATTCCCGTACTGACGGGTGAACGATTTCGTCCACGCTCTGGCAATGTTCGATGCGTGAGTAGACGACTCGGATGCGATGTTCGAGAAATGGGGGGAGATAGCGGCACGTGAGGTAGCAGTACTTGTTGATCGTTGCTGCGAGCACGGCTCCGCCATGCTGGCGATACCACGCGGGGTAGTCTGTCCCGCCGCCAAAAAACGAGATGCGAAACGGAGTTCTGCTGATGATCATGTCATTGCGTTCCCGAACCATTCCGCTTGTTGGCGCACGAACGCTTCGGCCAGGGGCAATGATTCGGGTGTGCCTATATCTAAAAACGGAGCGTCCGTCACGCAGACTTTCAATCGTGTCCCCCGCTCGGCCAGCATCGGAAACACGTCCGTTTCGAAACTGAGGGGACGTTTGACGGGAAAGGTCCGTATGAGCGAATCGCGAAACAAGTAAACCCCGGCGTTGATGATTCCCGCGCCTGGGCGCTTCTCCAGGAACCCGGCGAGTTCGCCCGCAGCCGTTTGGGCAAGTGTTCCATATCGGCTCGCTTCAGTCATGGGAACCCCCAGGATTGCGCCGTCGATTCCCGAATCGTTCAGGGAATCGACAAGCGGTTGCAGCGGTGCCAGCGCCAGGGAATCCCCGTTCATTACCAGCCAGGCGCGAGTCTCCTGCGTTGCAGCAGCAGCGGCATTTAAAAATCCACCCGCGGTTCCGAGCGGAACATTTTCGAGCGCGCATTCGATCTTCATGGCAGCCACGGGGCATGTGGCGAAATGTTGTTCCACAGTTTCTGCCAGATAGCCTGTCGATAACACTGCGTTGCGCACGCCCTGATCCGCGAGGTAGCGAAGAATCCATTCTATGAACGGTTTTCCGAAAACGGGCGCCATGGGCTTTGGAATCTCGCGGAGCAGATGCTGTATGCGCGTGCCGAAACCGCCCGCGAGAACGACAGCAGTAATCTGGTCAAGGTGCGGGCGCATGAGCGATCCCAGTGCGCTCAGCTTCAAACGTTCGAATAGATCGTATTCCGGAGAATCGTGTAGGCCTTGATCAATTCCTGGATTCCGCGATCCAGGTTCCATTCGGTTCGGAAGCCCGTTGCCAGGATGCGGGCGTTCGACACGATGTAATCGCGCTTGTCTGGATCCTCCCCGATGGGCGCCTCGAGATAGACCAGCTTGGGCAGATGTTTCTTGATGACTTCGCACAGCTCGAGCTTGGACAGGTTGGCCTCCTCCAGCCCGACGTTGTAAGGCTTGCCCTTCATTTTTTCGAAGTTCGCCATCCCATGCTGGAAAGCGCGGACCACGTCGCGGATGTGGATGTAGTTCCGTTTGAAATGCCCTTCAAAAATCATGATCGCGCGGTCGTTCACGGCGCGGTAAACGAAGTCATTGACGAGAAGGTCGAGGCGCATGCGCGGCGCGACGCCGAACACTGTGGCGAGCCGGAAACTCATGCTGTTCTCACGCTTCAAAACCGCTTCCTCCGCTTTGACCTTGGTGACACCGTAGGTGGATATTGGGCGCAACGGCGTTTCTTCGGTGCAAAACTTTCCTTTCTCACCAATGCCATAGCCGCTGTTGGTGACCGGCATGATCATCCATTGAGCGGGGCTTGCGAGGCGGCACAGCATCTCCACCGCTTCCTGGTTGATCGTACGCGTGCCAATCTGGTCCGTGTTGCAAAGGGGAACGCCGACCAACGCTGCCAGTGGGATGATCAGGTCAGCCTTGGCAACCAGCGGCTTGATGAGATTCTCGTCGCGGCAGTCACCTCGGATGACTTCGAACTTCTCGTATTGGCAGCAGTCGAGCAGGCTGTTTTGTGCAAAATAGAAGTTGTCGACGACCGTCACCGCGTGCCCGTCTGCCAGCAGTGTCGGAGCCAGGACAGAACCGATGTAACCCGCGCCCCCTGTGATCAGAATTCTCATGGTGAATCTTCTAACGATTGCCTTCCCGGGTCGGCAATGAAATTCGCAGGGTGCGCAGTCAGGTGCGCTGCGAAATCACGCGCGTTTGGATGGATTGGAAAGTTCCGACCGGACGCTCACCGACCGTGATTTTCGTCCGTGGATGAGCGCGTGCGACGATCCTCGACCACGACGATCCCCGCAAGGATGCCGCAAACAATCATCGCGGCAAGCGTGACATAGAGCGGCCGCAAATCACTGCGGAAGACGAACTCGACTTCGTGCATTCCCGGGGTGAGATAAACTCCCCGCATCAGGAAATTGCACCTGAGCAGTTCAGCGGGTTTTCCGTCGACTGACACCTTCCAGTTAGCGTCGTATTTGTCGTTGAGCAACAGCATGGCCGCCGTGTGCGCCTGTGCCTTCAGGCGGATGTTCTTTGGCGAATAGTGTGTGTACTCCACCGTCCCTGCGGTTGCATTGTTCGTCGCGGGTGGTTCGGGGACGGGAACGGTGTCAGCCACCAAGACCAGCTGGGAAGGGTCAAAGTCGCGCGACGCCAGCAACTTGAGGGTGAGGAAATCATTCGTGCCGACACTCTCCAGGCGCGACAGTTCGTTTGTCGTGAGCGAGGCCAGTGTTTGTTGCGTCACGTCGGGATTCTTTGCTGGGACCAGCCAATTGGAGAAGAGACTCGCGCGTGGCAGCGCTCCTGTGAATTCAATCAGCGCGAGCTGGCCGTTTGTTGAGGGGTGCACCGTGAGCTCCTCCAGCTGTCCCGTGGGTGTCACGCCCGGTTTCCAGCCGAGGCTGAATGTTTGGGCGATGCGGAATCGGCGCTTGTCGCGATCCATCTGGCTGTTCAATGCCTCCACATACCCCGCACTGCCCAGCAGGTAACGGGTGCTCGTGAGTGCCCAGCGGCGCGGTATCAGGTAGGCGGATTCCGGGGAACCGTTAAAATGCAGCGCGGTTTCGAAGGCGACGAGATCCTGTGGCGGGCGCGGCATTTGGACGACGTCGAGGGACTGGATGTTGTAATACGGGAAATGATGCTGTGCCCACTCGATCCGATACAGCCGCTCAAAGTAGGAATCCTCCTGCGAATTTGCACGGAACGGAAGGATTGCAACGCGATTCTCGTAAGGTTTTTCCCGGAGCTGGTCGACGATCGGATTGCTTTCGTACTTCATCTGATAATTGACAAACACGGTCCACGGCAGGTTGGCGAGACCGAGGTCCACGACCATCAGGATGCCAAGCAAGATGCCAGCGGTCTTAGCTTTCTCTCCTGCAAATTTCCCCTTCAGGATGGCCGTCATGAGAACCACACTGGCGACCAGGAACGCGATGAAAATTCCCACCTGCTTGATGCTGAATTTGGCGATCATGCGCGCAAGTTCGGCGTCGAACTGAACCGTTTGCAAATATTCCACCAGGCTTTTCTGGGAGGCGGCATATACGATCCAACCGATGAAACTCACTGCAATCGCGATGAACATGCCGAGGATCCATCGTCGATCGCCTGGGACACGCTGCGGATTGGCAGGTGTGACATAGCGCGCCCACAACGCATTCACGCCATAGGCGAAGAGCACCACGGCCGCGAAATTAAAAATGGCTGTGAACTTGACCGGGTTGCGGATCATCGACAGGTAAGGCAGCGCGTAAAACACCTTGAAAAACGGAGCAAAGCGGCCGAACGCCAGAAGCAGGGTGACGACAGATGCGGCGATCCAGAACCAGAGCAGGCGTCGGTCGTCTGGTGCAAATACAGAATCCTTGCGGCGAAAGGCCTGCCATACGGTCCAGCATAGGATTAGCACGACTGGCACACCGAGATAGGCGCCGCCGCCGGAAAACCGCATTGATCCGGCGGGCGGGGGCTGGGATCTGTCGCTCGCGAAATAGCGATCCCATGCAGGGTCGCGGCCGATGGCTCCCCAATAGTTTCCGCCTTCCGGGGTGTCCATTCGGAATCCAAACAAACCTGGCACGGCAAAGGTCAGCACCTCCTTTTTGGGAAAGCTCCATTGCGTGATGAAATCCCAATGTTGCTGCGGCGTTCGGTCGTCCTCGCCTGACCCGTGGGCGCCAATGATCTGGGTGGTGACAAGGGTGGCGAGCGTCTGCGCGGCGACCAGTGCTGAACAGATCGCAATGATCGCGGTGCGGCCGGCTCCAGCCAGCAGGCAGCGCCACCACGGACCGGGACCCCGGACAATGGATAAGAAAACGGTAAGCGCGGCCACGCAAATGCTGAACAACGCGCCGTTATCCAGACCTTCCATGATGCTCAATCCGACGCATGCGCCGGCGAGAACGAGCCTGAGAATTTGTCCGGTCGCGGTTCGTGCGCGGAAGCTGGCAATGAGAACAGACACAGCAACGAAGTTCATTCCCATCGCAATCTGTTGCGACGCGACACCCCAGCAGGCAGTGGAAACGAAGACTGAGCTCAATGCTGCAGCAAAGCCCCCAAGAGCGCAAGCGACGGGTGAAAAGCGGAGTTGACGAAAAAGCATCCACGCACCCATTCCAAGGATGAAAAGCGCCACGGGTGCTAGGAACTTCGAAATTCCGACCGGCCCGAGCACCCACTTCAGCAGCGTCGTGATATTCGCGGTAAACGCACCGCTTGCAAACCCGATCGAGTTCAGGTCGAACCAGATCCCAGTGATGCCCTGCGGCAAATCGAGCACATCGGCATTTTGAATGCCGAGTGGACCGTCATTGGAAAAGTGAACGACACCCGGCGTAAAGCTTTGCCAGAACAGGGCGCCGAGAATTGCAGCGAGCAATGCTGCGAACCATAAACCGTTGAATTTCGTCCGAGGGTTGCTCGGGTTGGTCGTCATAAAGATGGAGAATTCTTGCGCCATTCTCTGGATGCGCTGGAACATGACAAGGGAAAACCGGGTCAGGCATCCACGTTGGATGTGAGCCTCCGCGGTCGCACAGCGGCCTGTGGCTCCAGCTGCAATAGAACAAAGGGGTGTTCGATCTCCGATGAGTTTAGGGCATGAAACTTAACCTTGCGTTGAGGTCGCGGCGACTGGCTAACATAAAGCGCCAAATGAAGCTGCTCATTACCGGAATCTGCGGGTTTGTCGGATCCACGCTGGCCCGCGCGCTCCAGGAACAGTGCCCCCGCGGGGAGTCGCTTCAGATCTTTGGGGTCGATAATTTTTCGCGTCCCGGGAGTGAGCGCAACCGGCTGGACCTTCGCGCCCGCGGAATCTCTATTCAACACGCGGATTTGCGGGTGGCAACTGACGTGGATCGGCTGCCGCAATTCGACTGGGTGCTCGATGCCGCCGCCAATCCAAGCGTACTCGCGGGGATTGATGGCAAGACGAGCAGCCGGGAAATCCTCGATCACAACCTATACTCCACGATTAACCTGCTGGAGGCATGCAAGCGCTACAAGGCTGGATTCATATTGTTGAGCACCAGCCGCGTCTACTCCATTCCAGGCCTAGTGGGATTACCGATGCAGGTTCGGGAAGGGGCGTTTCACCTCGATTCAACAGCACCACTTCCTCGCGGAGTTTCGGCGCGCGGCATCCAGGAACAGTTTTCCACGGAATCGCCTGTATCGCTTTACGGTGCCAGCAAGGTGGCGTCGGAACTTCTCGCTCTGGAATACGGCGCCTGTTTCTCGCTCCCGATCTGGATCAATCGATGCGGCGTGCTCGCCGGTGCTGGACAATTTGGACGCCCTGACCAGGGGATCGTCAGTTACTGGATCCATTCGTGGCTTCGCAAGCGGCCTCTGAAATACATTGGTTTTGGCGGGACCGGTCATCAATCCCGCGATGCGTTTCACCCGCGCGACCTCGTTCCACTTCTTCAGAAACAGATCGCTTCTGTGGGCAGTGCGCCGGAACGCGTGTTCAACCTAGGGGGCGGGCTGGACAACACATTTTCCCTATTACAACTCAGTAGCTGGTGCGAACAGAGGTTCGGCCGGCACGAGGTTGCGGCCGACCACACGCCGCGTTCCTTTGATATTCCCTGGATGACAATGGATTTCACGAAAGCTCGGGAATTCTGGGGTTGGAAACCTCACACTTCTCTGATGGCGTTGTTTGAGGAGCTGGCTCAACACGCCGAAGCCAATCCCAACTGGCTCGAAATCTCCGCAGACCGGTGAATGCGCCCGCGATGAAACAAATCGTGATGTTGCAGGGCATGGGCAACAACGAGCGCGGCTGGGCACGGCTGGTATCGAAGTTCGGACGAGTGGTGATGATTCAGCAAGGGATGATCCAGCACGTCGAGATTTGGGAACAGGAGGAGCTGGTTTATGACGGGCCCGAGGAGAACCTGATGGCGTCAAGGAAATGGGATGAAAGGTTGTTTTCGTTGCTCACAGTAATGCGCTCCCTCCGCAGCGTGCGCCGGTTTTCCAGTGCTGGCAAAATCGATGTCGTGATCGCGCCCAACTATAACATGGGCTTGGCGGCTCTTCTCCTGAAACGATCTGGAAAGGCGCGCAAGGTCATCGTGTGGTTGTCCGACCACCTGCCGCCTCGAGGTTCCCTGGCCGTCAGAGTTCACCGAAGGATCACAGGCGCGCTCAATCGATATGTGTGCCGTCGAGCTGATGAAGTCTGGACGGTCTCCCCACGAATTCCGGCCGCAGCAGTCAATCCCCGAAATTTCGTAGTTCCTATTTGCATCAATGACAATCAAACGCCTTCGGGACCACGAAATGAGATCGGCTACATCGGCATCCCGACCGCGGATCATGCCTTGGAACTGCTATTCGAGGTCGGGCGCAAACATGGTTTCCGAATCAACATCATCGGGCACTCGAATTACCTGGAATCGATTCGGCACCTTGCGCCTGAGGGAACCGTGTTTCATGGATTGTTGAACGATCAGAATCGCATAAACGCGGTCCTCTCGCGTTGTTTTTGCGGCTATGCGGTTTATCGGAACACGGGGCCTGACAGCTACAGCTATTTCGGAATTCCTTCCAAGGCATTTGCATTTCTGAGCAGCAATACGCCCGTGGTCACAACCAACACCGCACATTTTACGCGCACGCTCGCGGATGCCGGCGTCGGGCATGTGGTGGAGCCTTCGCCGTCGGAAGTCGAATTTGCGATCCTTGATATCCAGCGCAAGTTTTCGCAGTTTACGGAATCGATAGTGCGATTTCGTGAACGATGGAATCGAAATGCAGAACAGTTTCATCGCGAACGGCTGTCCGCAGTGCTTGGCGAAAGTGAGCCTCTGTTTCGAGGAGACCTCGCCGTATGAGCATTCGATTCGCTTTTTTATCCTTTCACACGGGCGCGTATGACCGCGGTTGCATGTCCGAACCAAGCGAAAATCTATGAGCCAGCGTTTGATTCAAAATATCCGCAACGCTGTCCGGGAAGGGCATCGAATGCACGGGATTGCGTTTCCATGGGTCGCGGCGACCCGCGCAGGATCCTACGGGTGGCGGCGGGTCTTCGGAAAGAAAACCTTCTCCATTGGCGGCCGCACCTGCCGTTATGAAGTGCATCCTTTCATCCTCAACAATGAGCGAGCGGTGGAAATTGGAATAGCCCGGCAATTTCTTGCCGGCAGGAAGGGCAACATCCTCGAAGTTGGAAACGTGCTTTCAGCCTACATGACATTTCACCACGATGTCGTCGATAAGTATGAGCGCGCGCCTGGGGTAATTAATGAGGACATCGTCACGTATCGTCCTGCCAAGCGTTACGACGCCATTGTGTCATTGTCCACGTTGGAGCATGTGGGATGGGATGAGCATCCGAAGGAGCCCGCGAAAATCGAAAGGGCGATTGAGAACTTGCGGTCTTTGCTCGCACCAGGAGGGGAACTGCTCGTCACAATGCCGCTCGGCTACAACCTGCACCTCGATGACCTTGTTCGAAACCAGCGGACGGGCCTCTCGGAAGTGCGATTCATGAAACGCTTCAGCAAGAACAACACCTGGCGGGAGGCGCAATACAGCGAAGTGGCTGGAGCCGTTTACGGACATCCCTTTCCGTGCGGAAACGCGATCGTCGTCGGCTGGCTGCGTTGATCGGAGCGCATGTTCCGCAGGAAAATAATTCTCTTGTGATAGATTTTTCGCGTTGGCATTGATGAGTACAGGCGTGACAACCTTTCGAATGCTAAAACCTTCCGAGCAGAAAGAGCGCAGAAGCTCGATCGTCTCTTTTTCGATGGCACCAGATGCTTATGCGTAGCAAATCTGGCTTGATCCTGGACTTGCTGCGGCTGCGTTATGATCCAAACCAGATCGTGGTGAAGCTCGCCCTGCGGGACGCTCTGCGTAGTTGCAAGGATGTGCTCGATGTCGGGTGCGGCCATTCAAGCAGTTTGCGATTGTTTGGCGTACCACGGTGTGTGGGGATCGATGGCTATTTGCCATCGGTTGAAGAAGCCAGGCGCAAGGGAACTCACGATGAAGTGTTTCACGGCAGCGTCACCGAACTTGGCAAGGCCTTTGAACCGAAAAGTTTCGATGCGTGCATAGCCATAGATGTCATCGAGCATTTGACCAAGGCGGACGGCCTGCAATTGATTAACGACATGGAGCGGCTGGCGCGTAAGCGCGTGATCTTTTTCACGCCGAACGGCTTCCTGCCACAGCGGCACATCTCCAATGACGACCTCCAGGAGCATCTGTCGGGATGGGAACCGGAGGAAATGGCGCGCCGTGGCTTCGAAGTCCGCGGTTTGTTGGGTCCAAAAACCCTGCGTGGTGAGCATCATTCGCTGAGGAAAAAGCCGGCCGTGTTCTGGGGATTGGTTTCATTCGCGGGACAGCCGCTTGTCTGGCGCAAGCCACGCCGGGCCGCTGCGATCTTGTGTGTCAAAAAGCTCGCCCCGTAATCCATGCCCACGATGCGGTTGATGACCTTTTCATTGTCTTTTGCTTCTTGTGTCACCCGCTGAAACGCCCCATGCTGCGGCGGTCGGCTTTAGCCGAACTGGCCACATGGTCAAACGATCATGCGGCCTGTTTAATTTGAAACCCGGAAGCTGAGATTCGAAGTTCCCGCAATGACCGAACCCGCGATTACCCCTGAGCTGGTCGCCAAACATAACCTGACTGCGGAAGAATACGCGCACGCCAGGGAAATCCTCGGCGGCCGCGAACCCAGCTACACCGAGCTCGGCATTTTCTCGGTCATGTGGAGCGAGCATTGCAGCTACAAAAACACACGGCCGCTCCTTAAAACGTTCCCCACCAAATCACCGAAAATCCTCGTGGGCGCCGGCGAGGAAAACGCGGGCATCATTGACATCGGGGACGGCCTGGCGATCGCGTTCAAGATAGAATCCCATAATCACCCAAGCGCGGTGGAGCCGTTCCAGGGAGCTGCAACGGGCGTTGGCGGAATCGTTCGCGATATTTTCACGATGGGCGCCCGTCCGGTTTGCGCGGTGAACTCGCTGCGGTTTGGCCCCATTACGGATTCAGGCGAGCAGGCCAGTTCGGCGACCGCGAACAATCGACGCCTATTCGCAGGCGTGGTTGCGGGCATTGCGCACTACGGGAATTGTTTTGGAATCCCGACCATCGCTGGCGAGGTGTATTTCGACAAGAGTTACGAGGGCAATCCGCTCGTCAATGCGTTCTGCCTGGGTGTGTTGCGCCACGACCAGATCGCCCGCGGCGCGGCCAAAGGCATTGGCAATCCCGTGTTTTATGTCGGCCCTGCGACTGGCCGCGATGGATTGGCGGGTGCCGCATTTGCCTCGCAGGACCTGACTGAGGAATCAGCGGAGCAACAGCGCGGCGCGGTGCAGGTGGGTGATCCGTTCATGGAAAAGCTGGTGTGCGAAGCGTGCCTCGAGCTTCTCGCCACGGGAGCGGTCGCTGGAATTCAGGACATGGGCGCCGCGGGCCTGACCTGTTCCACTTGCGAAACCGCGGCGCGTGCGGGGACCGGGATCGAGATTGAACTCGACAAGGTTCCTCAGCGGGCGCCGAACATGAGCAGCTACGAAATCATGCTTTCTGAATCGCAAGAACGCATGCTCATCATTGTGCACAAGGGCCGCGAAGAGGAAGTTAAGCGCATCTTCGACAAATGGGATCTCCCCTGGTCCGAGGTTGGCACTGTCACCGACACTGGCCGCATGGTCGTGAAGCATCACGGCCGGGTCGTTGCCGATATTCCGGCCAAGAAAATCGCGGACGAATCACCCGTGTATCATCGCGATGCGCAGGAGCCAGCGTATTTGAAAGCGGTGCGCGCTTTCCGCCTCGACGGAATTGCCGATACGCAGGAGCCGTTGGAGAACCTCAGAAAGCTCCTGGCCTGGCCGAGCATCGCTTCCAAGAATTGGGTTTATCGCCAATACGATCACATGGTGCGGGATGGCTCCGTTGTTGGGCCGGGTAGTGACGCGGCGGTGATTCGCATCAAGGGCGATTCCCTCCCCGAGTCGTGCAACGGCAAAACGGTTCCCGAAAAGCTTGTTGCCATGTCGGTCGATTGCAACGGCGTTTACGTGTATCTGGATCCCTATGAGGGGGGAAAGATTGCTGTCGCCGAGGCTTGCCGGAATCTGGCGTGCTCGGGCGCAATTCCGCTGGGCGCGACTGATAACCTCAACATGGCGAACCCGCACAAGCCGGAA
The DNA here is from genome assembly GCA_035629175.1 of Verrucomicrobiia bacterium. NCBI lineage: Bacteria > Pseudomonadati > Verrucomicrobiota > Verrucomicrobiia > Verrucomicrobiia bacterium. The sequence goes on from DASPIL010000076.1 coordinate 59,317, forward strand.
CTCTTCTGGCAGATCAAGGAAAGCGTTCGCGGGCTGGCGGAGGGATGTCGCGCGTTCAATGCACCCGTCACAGGCGGCAATTGCTCCCTCTATAATCAAAATCCTTCCGGCCCCATCGATCCGACGCCGACCGTTGCGGTGGTCGGACTCATCGAAAAGCCGGAATACGTCACGACCCAGTGGTTCAAGGACGAGGGTGATGCGGTCATTCTCCTTGGCCAAGCGTTGGACTCGGCTGATCCGCTGCAAGGACTGGGAGGGAGCGCGTACCTCCAGGTCATTCACGCGACGAAGAACGGAACACCGCCGAGGTGCGATCTGGACCGGGAAAAGGAAGTGCACCTTGCACTCCGCGCATTGATCCAATCCGGAGCTGTGAAGAGCGCCCATGATTGCAGCGATGGCGGCCTCGCGGTTGCGCTCGCTGAGGGTTGTATCTCACAGCAAATTGCGCGCGATACGCCGCGGCTCATCGGGGCCACCATCGATCTTTCCGAAATCGCCGCGGCAACGGATAAGGCCGGCACTCGCTCGAGAATCGACGCCCTGCTCTTTGGCGAGACCCAAGGCCGCATCGTCATTTCCACTTCGGCCGTGAACGCGGGCAAGGTGCTCGCGCAGGCGAAGATTCTTGGCGTCCCAGCGTGGAGGATCGGAACCGTGGGCGGTGCCGAATTGCAAATCAAAGCACGTGAGTTAACGTTGTCAGGCGAATTGCGCGACCTGCACGACCTCTGGTGGAATGCTATTGCGCGCGCGATGAGCAGTTAATGCAGTATCATCCCAAACATTATTGTGGCGTCTTCGGGATTTTCGGCCATCCGAACGCGGCAGAGTTGACCTACTACGGGCTCTACGCACTCCAGCACCGCGGCCAGGAAAGCGCTGGGATTGTATCGTCGGATGGCAGGACGTTCCGCGTCCACCGGGGCATGGGACTGGTGCCGCAGATTTTCAATGGCGAAATCCTGCACGGGCTTGTTGGCACGATGGCGATTGGCCATACGCGATACTCGACAACCGGATCATCGCACCTGCGCAACGCGCAACCCTTGACGGTTGATTGTGCGCGAGGACAGATCGCGATCGCACATAACGGCAACCTCACGAACGCGGCACAATTGCGGGAGGAGCTTGAGGCGCGAGGTTCCATTTTTCAAACCACAGTGGACAGCGAGATCATTCTGCACCTGATGGCGCAGCCGAGCTTCAATGGAGGCGGCAATCATCTCGTGCACGCCGTTCGCCAGATAGAGGGCGCCTACTCACTCGTGATCATGACCGAGACGGAAATGATCGGCGTGCGCGACCCGCATGGCTTTCGTCCGCTGTGCCTCGGCAAACTCGACGACGCGTGGGTGCTCGCGAGCGAAACGTGCGCGCTCGACCTGATCCATGCGAAATTCGTCCGCGATGTTGAACCCGGCGAAGTGGTTATCATCAACGAGCAAGGGCTCACCTCCATCCAGGCTTTTCCGGAACATGAACGCCGCGCGTTTTGCATTTTCGAGTATGTCTACTTCGCGCGGCCTGACAGCACGATTGCCAACCGCAATGTGTATCGTGTCCGTGTCGAAATGGGACGCCAGCTCGCCCGCGAAAATCCGATCGAGGCGGATCTTGTCGTCCCGGTTCCCGACAGCGGCAACTGCGCCGCCCTGGGATACTCGCTCGAATCGGGGATTCCCTACGAGATGGCGTTTGTGAGGAACCATTATGTCGGCCGCAGCTTCCTGCAGCCGTCACAGTTAATCCGGGACTTTGCGGTTCGCGTTAAGCTGAACCTCATTGGCGAACTCGTGAAGGGCAAGCGGGTCATTGTTGTTGACGATTCGATTGTTCGCGGCACGACCTGCAAGACTCGCGTGAACAGCCTCAAGCAGGCCGGGGCAAAGGAAGTGCACGTGCTCGTCAGCTGTCCGCCTCACATGAATCCGTGCGTATATGGCATTGATTTCCCGGATCGCAGCAAGCTGATGGCAGCGAACTATTCCATCGAGGACATTCGCAAGTATCTCAATGCGGATTCGCTGCACTATTTATCGCAGGACGGAATGGTGCAGGCCACGGGGCTGCCTCGAACGAACTTCTGCATGGCATGCTATGACGGCGATTACCCGGTGAAGTACGACCCATCCGTCGACAAGCATATCATCGAACGCCGCAATGGCCGCGTCACGAGCCTGTCGGAATCGCTGGCCAAAGATCGCGCCCAGATCCGGCTTCTATAACGTGTGCTGCGGACCCGTGTGGCTTCGGGGCGCATTCGAATCGAGCGCACCTGCTTGACCGCACTTGGGCCACTGTTACACTCCTCAGCGATCAAATGAGATTCTCGCTAGCACTTCTCCTGGCCGCCCTGCCTTTGTGCAGCCGCGCTCAACCTGCCGCGCCGCAACCGCAGCTTGCTGGCGGGATCAAGGTGATCGTCCACGACTCGCTGGTCACGTACCAGCAGGTGGAGGAGGCCACGGCGCCGTTCATTGACGATTTGAGGCGGCAGTTCCGCAACGACCCGCAAGGGTTTCAAAAGCGGCTTGTGGAAGTGCTCGATGAAAACACTGAGGCGCTTGTCCAGCGCGAGCTCATTCTCCACGAGTTTGAATCCGCGGGCTACAACCTTCCTGAAAGCGTGATTGACGACTACGTGCAGCAACGCATTCGCAGCCGCTACGGGAACCGCGCCACGCTTACGCGAACGCTTCAGGCGGAAGGAATCACATTCGAAAAGTTTCGTCAGCAGATTCGAGATCAATTCATCGTGGAGCAGATGCGCCTGAAGAACGTTGCTGATGCCACGATGATCTCGCCACACAAGATTGAGCTGTATTACCTCTCGCACACGAATGAGTTCAAGGTGGAGGAACAGGTCAAGCTGCGGATGATCATCCTCAACAAGCCGGCAGGCGAAACCGAGCAGGCCAGAAAGCTTGCCGATGAAATCGTGGTGAAGTTGAACGAAGGCGCTTCGTTCGCGGAAATGGCGTCGCTGTATTCGCAGGACGCCCGGCGAAATCAGGGCGGCGCTTGGGATTGGGTGGAACGCTCGGTCCTGCGCAAGGAACTGGCCGATGCCGCATTCTCATTGCGGGCTGGCCAGCGCAGCGAAATCATTGAAACGCCGGAAGCTTGCTATTTGATGCTCGTGGAAGACCGGCGCTCTGCGCATATCCGTCCGTTGAACGACGTCCGCGAAACAATTGAGAAGACGCTCATTGCCGAGCAACGTGATCGCGTTCAGAGGCAATGGCACGATCGCCTCAAGAAGAAGACCTTCGTTCGCTACTTCCAGTAAGGCGATGAGAATCGGCATCTCGCTGGGCGACGTCACAGGCATTGGGCCGGAAGTCACCCTCAAGGCGCTGGCCGAGGAATTGCCGCGTGACAGCGCCAGCTACCTGATCGTCGGCGATACCGCTGTTGTCAGCCGGTTGAATGACGTCCTCAAGACCGGCATTGACCTTGGCAATGTCCCCCTGGCCGGAACCATTCCGCGCGTTGCGATTCATGATCCCGTTGCTGAACCTTTACCTGAACACTTGACGCCGGGAGCAGCCGCGGCCGCAACAGCCGCAATCGCATGGGTTCGTCATGCAGGGGAACTTTGTCTGCGAGGCGAACTCGACGGCATGGTGACTGCGCCAGTCAACAAGGAGGCGATCATCCGGGCAGGAATTAACTTCGTCGGACAGACCGAATATCTTTCGAATCTCGCGGGCGTGCAGAACACCGTCATGATGTTGCTGGGCCACGATGACCGCGGGAGATGGCTGCGGGTGGCGTTGGTTACGACGCATCTCGCCATAAGGAACGTGGCTCAGGCGATCACGCAGGCAAAGGTGGAATTGGCAATCGACCGCGCGTCTGCGGCGTGCCGCGACCTCGGCCTGCCGCGCGCGCGAGTCGCCGTTTGCGGCTTAAACCCGCATGCGGGGGAAGGTGGGAAAATCGGCGACGAAGAACTCCTTGTTGTCGGGCCCGCGGTGGCAGCGTGCCGGGCTCGTGGCTTGGACGTCGTGGGCCCGGTCAGTGCCGACACATTGTTCCATGGAGCGTTGAAAGGAAACTGCGATGCGGTGGTCGCAATGTATCACGACCAGGGCCTTGCACCCTTGAAGATGGTTGCATTCGACAGCGGTGTGAACTGGACCTTGGGATTGCCATTCGTGCGCACGTCACCCGACCACGGCACAGCCTATGATATCGCGGGCAGGGGCATTGCGGAACCATCCAGCATGGTTGCCGCGATTCGGCTGGCGAAGCAGCTGGCAGCAGTGAGGCGGGGATGAAGCGAACAGGTCAACCCTGCGCTGCGCCGCGAATTTGTCCGCGCGTGACTCCGAGTTGATTCATCACTTTCAAATCGCGCCACAACTGCGATCCAGTGATTTCACCCCTCAACAACTGCCGATACCTCCCAATCGTTTGCCGAACTTCCCCGGGACTTTCATTCAGAAATTCGATCCGGAACTTGCGAAGCCCGAGCGCCAGCATTTTATCGACATACTCGGCCCCCGTTTGCGCCATCGCGTTGAACACTGTATTGCGGCAACCCACATCGGCCTTCAGCGGATGTTCTGCTCCGACCCGATCGCGCAGTTTGACGTCGTGGACGTCACATGGCCGACCGCAGTTGTGATAATCGGTTCCTGCGGACAGGAACGCGCAGAAGACGCAGTGCTCCATGTGAAACATCGGCATGTGCTGGTGGATTGTGACTTCCAACCATTCGGGCGGACACGACTCCAACAATGCTTCCAGTTGCGCGTAGTTCAGATCGTAGGAGGCGGTGACGCGTTCGAGGTTAAAACGGTTCTTAAAATAATCCGCGGCAAGGTGATTCGCCACGTTCAGCGAAAAGTCGCCGACGAGCGGCTTGCCGGCAAAGAACTTCAAGTGGTCGTAGTTCCGGACAAGATAACCATCCGCGTTGCTGGAACGCACCTGCTCGAGCGTCCATTCTTCCCCGGTTTTGAAAATTCGAGGCGGCGCCACGAAGATCGCAGGGTGAGGTTCCCTGCTCGATGAAGCGCATCCATGCGCCGTGTGAAAGAGGGTCACGGCGTCGCGATACTTTTTGGGATTCTCGAAGTCGCAATAAACAATGCGCGTCCCGCACTCAAGCGCGATTTCCAATTGCTCTAAATTTCGAACGAGAACAACCAGGTCAGCCGAGCTGCGCGCGGTGTCTGCAGGCCGTGAAGGGGCGTCTCCAGGAATTCGGGCAGGATTGAGCTGCCATCGTTTGGGTTGCGCGCGAAGCCGATCCAACTCGCTCACGAGGTCGCGGCGAAGCCGATTCAGTTCGCTGACCGGCAGCATGACATTGCCATGAACAAGGTTTTGCAACTCGCCCAATAGAAAGGGTGTGCCGCCCAGGCGGCCAAGTTGGTCGCGCAGGCGCTGGACGCTCAGGGGCTGTTTCTCCGCCGCAACCAGCGGCATCGTAGATTCAACCTGCGCCGTGTTTCCGAGTTCATCCCGCGCGACCAGCGTCAGTGGCTTGCCCGCGACGCCATGAACATCAATGTGAATGGGTCGCTGGAATTGTGGTGTCTCGCCAGCAAATGTCTGTCGAACCTGGCGGTCCAGCTCCGGGTCGCTCGTCTTCCACACCTTGTCCCCCACATGCACACGGTCGAACTGAATTGCGCCATGGCCGAACCGAAGTTCAACCTCGCTTCGGTTCCCGGCCTTTGAGTTTCGGAGCTCGAAGACGCGTCCTCCTTCCTCCCTTTCCTCAGGATGACCGCCATCGAACACAATGCCATCGCCCGCCTTCAATGGGCCGTCCAGTTGCAGCACAACGCCGTCGCGCAGCACTCGAATGACACTGCCCAGGAAGACGCCGCGTTTCTTCCCAAACCTTGCATGGACGAGTTTCTGATTATTGATTCCGCCAAACCACCCTGTGTACAAGCCCCGGCTGAACGCCATCTCAACCGCGTATTGCCGTTCCTTGCCTGGTCGTTGTGGAGATACGCCTCCGGGGTTTGACGAACCGCGCAACTCTTCCAGCGTCTCGCGATACGTGCGAGTGATCGCCGCGACGTATTCGGGTGATTTGAGGCGGCCCTCGATTTTGAGGGAGGCGACGCCCGCGCGGACCAGATCGGGAAGCACGTTCAACCCCGCGAGATCCTGGGGACTCAGCAAATACTTGCGATCGCCGAGCGGCACCGTTTTTCCATCTGAAACAAGTTCATACGGCATGCGGCAGGCCTGCGCGCATTCACCGCGGTTCGCAGATCGGCCGCCCAGCGCTTCGCTGGTGAGGCATTGGCCGGAATAGGCAACGCACAATGCACCATGCACGAACACTTCAAGGGGAAGAGAAGCATTGGCGCCTGCTAACGTGGATTGGATCCGCTCGATCTCCTTGATGGAGCATTCGCGTGCGAGCACGACGAGCTCGCAACCCAGTTCCCGCGCGAACTGAACTCCGGCTGCGCTGGTAATCGTCATCTGCGTCGACGCGTGAATCGGAAAGTCGGGCGACAACTCCCGGATCAAGCGGCAGATGCCAACGTCCTGGACGATTGCGGCGTCCACCCCGGAAGCGATGATGCAGCGAAGATATCTCTCGGCATCTGTGAGTTCGTTCTCGAACACCAGGGTGTTGACTGTGACGTAACCCCGCACACCGCGGCGGTGGAGAAACTCCATGAGCTTGGGAAGATCAGCCTCCGTGAAGTTTTGGGCGCGCATCCTCGCGTTGAACTTGTCGAGACCAAAGTAAATGGCGTCCGCGCCATTCTCGACCGCGGCCTTGGCGCATTCCCAATCCCCCGCCGGTGCCAGCAATTCAGGCAGGGCGAAGGCGCCCCCAACGCTGGGTTGCGGGTTTTGACCCGTGGCTGGGCTGGCGTTCATGGGGGGAACCTAACAGCGTTTTCCGCACGAAACAAAAAGTTTAGGACCTTGCTGAGGGTTCAAAAATCGGGCAACGCTCCTGCATGCGCGTGTTGATTATTGGCTGCGGGTACACGGGAATTGCGCTCGGACGCGAACTGGCTCAACGGGATCATTCTGTCTGCGGGGTGCGACGAAGCCGGTCGTCGGAAAAGGAACTCACGGACAATGGAATCCAACCGCTGTTCTGTGATGCAACGCAGTTGGCGGATTTGCAAACGCTTCCCCGGAAATGGGACTGGGTGGTGAATTGCATTGGAGCCGAACGCGGCACAAGCGAGGAGTATCGCCGCACATATTTGGAAAGCACACGCAATCTCCTTTCCTGGCTGGAGGCCGCGCCTCCGAAACGTTTCGTTTATACCAGCAGCACAAGTGTATACGGCCAGGAGGATGGCTCGTGGGTCAGCGAGACCGACCCAGCCGAGCCTGTATCTGAAGCCGGCCGAATCCTCATCGAAGCCGAAGACCTGCTCCGGAGGGCGTGGAATGCACGATTTTTTCCGGCGATCGTGCTGCGGCTTTCCGGGATCTATGGACCCGGCCGTGGATATTGGTTGAAGCAGTATCTCGCGGGCGAACCTTTCGATGAATCGTCAGACCGTTTCCTCAACATGGTTCATCTCACCGATGTGGTGGGCGCAATCATCGCAACGCTCGAGCGAGGCGTGGATGGGTCGACGGTGAATGTTTCCGATGACGAACCGGCCACGCAGCGAACGGTGTTCAGGTGGTTATCAGAAACATTGCCTCAGCCGCCGCAAAAGGCAGGCGTGCTAACCGGTCGTCGGCGCGCTGCCACAAACAAGCGGGTTTCGAATCGCAAACTTAAGGAGGAACTGCGCTATCCGTTGAAGTACGCTTCGTTCCGGGAAGGCTTCTCGGCCGAACTGCGGCGTCTTGGCAAGCTCTAGGGCAGCACAAATCCCGCGGTTGACGAGGGTGTTCCTGCTGTTACTCTGGCCCCCGTCATGCATCGCAGCTTTTTCAGCAGCGGTCGATTCGCCTGGTATTACTTTACCGGGCTGCCTGCCTGCCTGCGATTGCGTTGAACGTTCATTGAATTAACCCGCCGCAGGTCCCCACCTGCGGTTTTTTTGTGGAGACCTGCAGCCAGCAAGAAAGAATGTATGATCATTGTTCTCAAACCAGGGTTGACGCGGAAGCAGGAAACCACCGTTCTCGCCGAAATCCGCAAACGCGGCTACCGGCCTCACGTGATGCGCGGCATCGCGCGCACCGTCGTGGGAGCCATCGGCGATGAATTGAAACAGGGATCGCTCGAGACGCTGGCGTCCGTCTTTCCACAGTTCGTGGAGAGCGTGATGCCGGTTCAAAAGCGGTACAAGCTGGTGAGCCGCGAAGCGCATCCGACGGATTCGACGGTGGCGGTGCGCGACCAGATCATTGGCGGAAAGAAGTTCCAGGTCATGGCAGGCCCCTGCTCCGTGGAGAACGAACAGCAGCTCCTGACGACCGCGGAAGCCGTCAAGGCTGCGGGCGCAACGGTCCTGCGCGGCGGTGCGTTCAAGCCGCGCACCTCGCCTTATGAATTCCAGGGCTTGGGAGAAAAGGGCCTGAAACTCCTTGCCAAGGCGCGGCGCGTGACGGGGTTGCCGGTGATCACCGAACTGTTGTCCGAGGCCCACGCCGAAATGGTTGCTGAATACACGGACATCATTCAGATCGGGGCGCGCAACGCCCAAAACTTCCAATTGCTCATCGCCGCAGCGCGAACGGGCAAGCCGGTGCTCCTGAAGCGGGGTTTGTCAATGAAGGTCGAGGAATGGCTCCTCGCGGGCGAATACATTCTCGCCAATGAGAATAGCAATCTCATGTTCTGCGAACGCGGCATTCGTACGTTCGAGACCTACACGCGCAATACTTTGGACCTGTCGATGATTCCCATCATCAAAAAGGAGAGCCATTGCCCGATCGTGATCGATCCCAGCCAGGGCGCCGGCCGCGCAGATCTGGTCGTTGCCATGTGCAAGGGTGCCGTTGCGATGGGAGCGGATGCGTTGCTCATTGAGGTGCATCCCAACCCGGCGGAGGCCTGGAGCGATGGCGCCCAGCAGGTATCCCTCGAACGGTTCAAAACGCTGATGGAGGAGCTGCGGCCCTTTATTGCCGCAGCTGGAAGGGACTGAGAAACCGTCGCCGGAAATGAAAGATGCGGCGTCCGGGATCCGGAACGCCGCATCGGGAGAATCAATTGTCGTTGGATCAGGCCAGATGTGGGTGGCCCACCGCTGCTTCCACTTCGGCGTGTGCGTGATTGTGATCGGGGCCGAAATGGAATCCGTTTTCATCCTGGAATCCAACCGGCGCATTGGCTGTGGTGATATAACCGATGACAAGTCCGGCAGCGACCAATCCTACGAGCATCAAAACGGCGATCATGCCGGTCATTCAGCAGGCCTGGTACCAAGGGTTGTCCCGGGGAGCGGGAGTGTTTATCCGGACGCGGAGTGTCCCGTTCGTGTGTCCAGTGTCCCGCAACGGGACACAAGGCCCGCAGACCCATCCAGGGTTTTAACCTTTGGATTCGTCGAGGAAAACGATCTTGGGACCGGTTTTCGGCTGGGCAAAGCTCTCCAGCAACGTCGGAGCGTTCGCGGGGGACGGGGTGGGCGGCAGGTTCTTCGCAGGTTCCAGAGCCGAGCGAAGTGCGCCTTCAACGAGCTGCGCACAATGGATCTTCATCGGCGGCAAGGGCCCGAGTTCGCCGGAAAGCTCCTCGGTTTTTAGAGCAAGGGCTTCCTCCGCGGTTTTGCCCCGGATCAGTTCGGTCGCGAGGCTCGCGACGGCAATGGCGGTTTCGCAGCCGAAAGATTGAAAAGTCGCGCGATCAATTACCTTCCGTCCGTTTTGTTCCTTGAACTTCACCCACAGGCGCAACATCTCGCCGCAGTCCGAGCTGCCCACGGTTCCAATGGCGTCCGCATTCGCGAGCTCGCCCATGTTCTGCGGATTCGCCAGCAGGTCCTGGATCCTTTTCTGAAGAGTTTCGTTCATGTTCTTTGAGTTGGCAGCGGCTCAACCAAGTTTATAGCGGCGCATCGCCGGCGCGACATCTTGGGCCCAGGCGTCGATTCCGCCGCGCAGGCAGCGCACGTTCTGCAGTCCATGGCCCATGAAATAGGCCGCGGCATCCAAGCCCGTTTTTCCCTGGTGATCAATGACCACGAGCGGTCGCGTATTCGTTCCTTCCGACATGATCTCCCGCATCAGGTCCTGTGAAAGCAGCTGCGAACCCTCGATGTGAACGGCTTCAAATTCTTCCCGCGACCGCACATCCACGAGGCGCAGTGAGGGATCTTCCTCACGCAAGCGCGCGAGTTCCTGCGCAGACACGAGTACCCGCGCATCCTGCTCGTGGCTGGACTGGATATGATCGAGAACCTCGGCAACGTCGAGTTTTCCATTGCGTTCGCAAACCTGGGCGAGGGTCTCGTTCGGCTGAAACCCGCAACTGCTGCAGCCGCCAATATGATAGCGGCGGAACAAGGCGCGTTGCGCCCCGGGATAAACCTGCAGCACCGCGCTCATCGGAGAATCCGGACGAATGGTTTCAGTGATCACGACCTCAGTTTGCACGCGGAAGCGATGACTGTCCAATCCCGCGCACGGCAGTTCTTGTGAGCGATTGCATCGTTCGATTAGTCTCACTCAATGGAAGTTTCCGACTGGACCAGTCTCAGCGACGAGCAGTTGCTGGAGAAGCGCATCGCCCAACTGGGACTGCGTCTGGACGGAACTCCCTTGGAAGCGTTGATTCAGCAGCTTTATGCCGAGCTTTCAGCGAAGGGACTGTCCTTCCATCCGCGCTGCCACATTGGTGATGAATGGTTTGTTCCTGTAAATGTTCCAGCCATCTTCATTCCCTTCTTCCTGACGCATGACCGTCTGCGTCAGCTGGAGCGCAAGATCATGCTCGACGTTGAAGGCGAATCGGCAGAGTGGTTCATGAAACTGATCCGGCACGAGGCTGCCCATGCTTATGCGTATGCGTATCAGTTTTTTCGCACCCGCGGCTGGCAGCGGACGTTTGGCAGATCTTCGGCGAACGAAACTCCCTCGTTCTACCGCCCCCGCCCTTACAGCCGAAGCTTCGTTGTTCACCTGGACGATTGGTACGCCCAAAGCCATCCGGACGAGGACTTCGCAGAAACTTTTGCCGTGTGGCTGACTCCCGATCACGATTGGCGGAAGCGCTACAGCGGTTGGAAGGCGTTGCAAAAGCTGGAATACGTCGATGCCCTGATGCGTTCACTGGCGGGGAAGGTGCCTCCCCTTGCTCCCGCCTATGACCCGTCGGATTACGACTGCCTGAATGTGAAGCTCAAAACCTACTACGCTCGCAAGCGGAAGGTTTATGAAGAATCATTTCCTGATTTTTATGATAACGACCTGCGGCAACTCTTCGGCGCAGCCGCCGAGGGCGGGCACGTCAAAGCCTCTGTCTATCTGCGGCACCATCGCCGCGAACTGGAAGAGGCCGTGTCTCAGTGGACCAACGAAAGCAAGTATCGGGTGAACCAGTTGCTCGCGCGGCTCATTGAGCGATGCGACCGGCTTGGCCTGTACATCAAGGCGTATGACCCTCGTCAAAACCTGCAGGTCGCCGCATACATCACAACGCTGGTGATGAACCACCTGTTTACCGGCAGATTTAAACGAACGAAGTAGCATGGCGAAGAAACTGAAGATCCTCGCGTTATTTGACGCGATAGCTCCCACAACGCTCGACCAGGATCTGAGCGCGGAGCTCGCAACGGAAGATTGGAAAACCGAGGCGAATGTGCTCGGCGCCCTGCGCGAGCTGCAACACACGGTTGAGCACCTCGCCATTTTCGACGACCTCGATTTGTTGAGGCAAAAGCTCCAGACGTTTGCGCCCGACATCATTTTCAACCTCGCCGATCAGTTCCGAAACAACCGATCCTTCGATCAGAACATCGCTTCATTTTTGGAAATGCACGGCGTCTCCTTCACTGGATGCGGCTCGACTGGATTGACCCTGTGCAAGCACAAGGGCATTTCAAAAAAGATTCTGGGGTATCACCGCATCAAGGTTCCCGAGTTTGATGTCATCCCCAGAGGCAAGCGCTTTGGACGGCCCAAGCGGCTGCGATTTCCCATCATCGTCAAGCCGCTGAAGGAGGAGGCATCGCTCGGAATTTCACAGGCGTCGTTCGTCGAAACCGATGACCAATTTCGAGATCGTGTTCAGTTCATTCACGATAAATACGGCAGCGACGTCATTGCGGAGGAATACATCGCGGGCCGCGAACTTTACGTCAGTGTGCTCGGCAATCACCGGCTCGAAGTCTTTCCCATCCGCGAACTGGTGTTCCGCGAAGTGCCGCCCGATGAGCCGCGCATCGCAACCTTCAAGGGCAAGTGGGATGAGGAGTATCGTAGGCGATGGGGATTGCAGAACCAGTTTGCCGAAGGGCTGGACCCTGCTTTGCAACGCGAGATTGTACAGACCTGCAAGCGAATCTACCGGCTGCTGACGATTGATGGCTATGCACGGGTTGACTTGCGCGTGACGGAGACCGGCCAGATTTATTTCATCGAGGCCAATCCGAATCCCATTCTTGCGTCCGACGAGGATTTCGCGGAGTCGGCGTTGAAGGCGGGAATCGCGTATCCCGAGCTCATTGGACGAATCATCCGGACTGGAATGAACACGGTTCGCGAATAGGTTCCGCGCGAGGCTTCAAGGGCCCAGGAATCGCGGATGTGATTAGGCCGCGAAGAACTTTTGGATCTCGCGCACCACTTCGACGAAACGATCGACTTCACCCTTCGTGTTGTAGAAATAGAAACTGGCGCGGGCGGTGGACTCGACTCCGAGCTTGTGCATGAGCGGTTGAGTGCAATGATGCCCGCCGCGCAACGCAACGCCACCCTGGTCGGCGAGCATCACCACATCGTGCGCATGCACGTCCTTCAGCAGGAAGCTGACGAGCCCGGCACGATTTTGTCTGGGCCCGAAGAGCCGGATATCGTTCAGGGACGCAAGTTTTTCATAGGCATAGCCGGCCAGTTCCTGGTCGTGCTTCCAGATGTTTTCGCGGCCGATTGCATCGAGATAATCCATGGCCGCGTGCAAACCAACGGGTCCTGAAATATCGGGGGTGCCGGCTTCGAACCGGTGCGGCGCCTTTTTGAAGTCGCATCGCGAATAACCAACACTCAGGATCATTTCCCCGCCGCCCTGGTAGGGTGGCATGGAGTCCAGCAAATCCTGGCGGCCCCAGAGCACGCCGACGCCCGTGGGTCCACAGATTTTATGGCCCGAGAAAGCAAAGAAATCGCAGCTGATTTCCTGCACATCGACTGGCATGTGGCCCGCGCTCTGGGCGCCATCCACCAGCGTTGTGATTCCAAGCTTCCGCGCGCGAGCGCACATCTCCGCCACGGGATTCAAGCTTCCCATGGCGTTCGAGATGTGAACCATTGAAAAGAGTTTCACCCTGGGCGTGAGCAGCGCATCCAGGGTTGAGAGGTCGAGAGTTCCCTCATCGCCCGTGACGGGAACATACGCGATCGTCGCCCCGCGGCGTTGAGCAAGCAACTGCCAGGGAACAATATTGCTGTGATGCTCCACCTCGGTGAGCAGGATGACATCGCCCGGCTTCACATGCTGCGGACCCCACGTGCTCGCAACCAGGTTGATGGCTTCCGTCGTGCCGCGTGTGAAAACGATTTCATCAGCACTTTTTGCGTTGATGAATTTTGCCGCGCGGGCACGCGCCGATTCAAACGCCGCTGTAGCGCGGTTGCTTAATTCGTGAATGCCGCGATGCACGTTGGCGTTATCCCGTTCATAATAACGAACAAGAGCATCAATGACGGCGCGCGGCTTTTGTGAAGTGGCGGCATTGTCGAAATAGATGAGCGGTTTGCCGTGCACCTGCTGGTTCAGGATTGGAAAGTCCTGCCGCAGGCGAGCCCAATCAGGGGTCAGCATTGGTGTCATCGCGCGTTTGAAAAAAAAGCCCGTTGCGACGGAATCAGCGACGGTGCGCGTGAGGATGGCTCCGGGATCATAGCAGCCCCAATTGCAGCTTCGCAGCCTCGGTCATCATGCCCTGATTCCATTGCGGTTCCCAAACCAGTTCAACTGAAACGTCGTCGATCGTTTCAATCGAGAGAAGCTTGTTCTGGACGTCCTGTTGCAGGACCGGCCCCATGCCGCAGCCGGGCGCGGTGAGGGTCATCTTTACATCCGCTTTGAAACTGTTGGACGAACCTGCAATCGGTTCCACGTGACAGTCATAAATCAATCCAAGGTCAACAATGTTCACCGGGATTTCGGGATCGTAACAGGTTCGCAGCTGGGTCCAGATTTCCTTCTCCACCTGTTCAGGGGTTTGGGGAGCGGCGCCGGAAGGGGCCTTAGGTTTTTCGACCCGCTGCAACCCGAGCGCATCGGCGTTCTGGCCCTCAATGCGAAACATGTTCCCGTTCACGACGACGGTGTAGCTGCCACCCAGCGATTGTGTGATGTAGGCAGTTTCTCCCTTCTGCAAAGTCACCTTGGTTCCGACCGGCACGATGGCTGCCTCGACGTCGCGGCTGAGAATGATGGGATCGTTGTTGTACATAACTGAAATAGTTCCGATCAGGTCTGCTCGTTTTCGGTGCTCACAGGCTTCTGCTCGTTGCCTTGCAAGGCTGCCATGAGGGCGTGCCATGCCAGAATCGCGCACTTTACACGGGCCGGAAAGCGATACACGCCAGCGAACACTGCCAGTTTTCCGACGTCTTCATGGACCTTTCCCGTCATGACCATGTCATGCACCCTGTGGAAACTGGCTTCAGCCTCGGCCTTGGTCTTGCCTTTCACGCTTTCGGTCAGCAGCGAAGCCGACGCCTTCGAAATGCAGCACCCTGAGCCAACAAAGCTTGCATCCGTGATGCGGTCGCCCTGCATCACGAGGAAGAGCTTCAGGTTATCGCCACAGAGCGGGTTGTGTCCCTGGGCTGAACAGGTGGCTGCCGGAGTTTCGTGAAAGTTCCGTGGCTTCTTGCAATGGTCGAGAATGACCTGCTGGTAAAGATCATTGAGGTCGTCAAACATGGGAGCAAACGTCTCCGGAGAGGAATCCCGAAACGCCGGCTGTGCCAAAGCGGAACAAATTGCAAAACAGCGTTGGAGGATTTCCGATTGCGGACTTCATCTCAGGTGAGGATTGGCTTCCAGCCGATCCCAGACAATGCGATCCAACTCGTCACGCACAGACTCGCAGCGGATGCGCTCAATGATTTCGCCGGCGAAAGCATGAATCAACATGCGGCGGGCAGTGTCCTGGCTCAGGCCGCGCGAGCGCAGGTAGAAGATCGATTCGTCGTTCAACTGGCCGATCGTTGCCCCGTGCGTGCATTTGACGTCGTCCGCGTAGATCTCCAGCTGCGGTTTCGTATCGGCCGTGGCATCGTCAGAAAGCAGCAGGTTCTTGTTTGTCTGCTTTGCGTCGGTCTTTTGGGCAAGCTGTTGCACGAGAATCCGGCCGTGAAATACGCCCTTCGATTTGTCGTCCAGAATCCCGTTAAAATATTCATGACTGGCGCAATGCGGCTCGGCGTGTTCCACGATCATGTGATGATCCGCCAGTTGCTCGCCGCGGGTCAGATATAAACCGTTCAAAACGCATTCAAGCCCTTCGCCTGCCAGTTTGGTGCGAATGTTGTTCCGCGCTAGCCTGGCGCCCAGTGAGAACGAATGAACGTTCACACGGCTGGCGCGGCCGAACTGGCCATGAATCGTTGCGACATGAAAAGAATCCGCAGCCTCGTCCTGGACCTTGATCAACTCCACATGCGCACCGTCGCCTGCAATCAATTCCGTCACGGCATTGGTCAAATAGGGCGCCGTTGACGTGTGAACGTAGTTCTCGGTGACGACCAGCCGGCTGTTCGCATCGGCAAGGATCAGGTTGCGCGGCTGGATGGTGGTGCCCTGCTGTTTCGCGGACGAAACAAAAATCAAATGCACGGGTTCGGGCACTTCCATGCCCGCGGGCACATGAATGAACACGCCATCCGCGAAGTATGCCTGGTTCAGCGCCGCAAACGCGTTTCCAGCAGTTCGCGCATATTGCGTGAGATGTTTCTCCAAACCGCCGTGACCGTTTGCAAGGGCATCGCTCAAGTTCTGGACTACGACACCTGCAGGGAGGCTTCCGATGCTGGACAGCGATCGGGCGAAATGGCCATTGATGAACACGAGCCGGTGCCCGGCAATGGCCCCGAACGGAGCGCGCTCGACCGCGGCTGAAATCGATTCGCTTGTGCTCCCGTCAGCGGATGGCTGGAACGGAAGCCGCGCGATGGGTGCGACGTTGGTGAACCGCCAGTCCTCATCCTGCAACGTGGGAAACCCCTGGTCAGCGAAACTTGCAAGCCCCGCTTTCCGCAGCGGTTGCAGCCACGAGGGCTGTTGCAGACCTGAAGTGAAGCCATCGAATGCTTCCACGTGCGGGTCGGTTTGCTTCTTCTGTTCCATCGACTGAACCATAATTGAATGCTCCAACGAATGTACTAAAATTTGAGTCCGCTAGTGTTCCATGCCGCCCCGGGTTCCGCAAGTTCTTCAAAAGACTCATTGGTTGGCGTAAATCCGCGCCTCCGCCTCCGTGATTCGGCCGTCCTTGTTGGAATCGCAGGAATCAACCGCGCGATTAAATTCAACGTTCTTCCCCGGAACAATCTTGCGTTCGTGGCTGAACACGATGGGCAATGATACATGCGTCGAGCTTTCGGACTTGTCGCGAGACCCGGATTGCTTCGTCATGGTTTCGTAAAAGAGCCGCGCCGCGCCGTCGCTCTCGAATTCAACGGGCGTCCGCTCCGCATCCCTGTAAACCGTTTGACTGTGTGTGATGCAACCGCTTGCCAGAGCGGCGAGCATGAGTGTTGTCAGGACTTTGATGGTGTTGTTCATATTCGATCTGAATCTATTGATTTGCGAGTTCGCGCAAGGCTGCGTCGCGCCGCGCAAAACTGGTGATCATGCGCGCCAGCTCCATCGCTTCGTTGCGGCGGCCGAGATGCGCCAGGTGGCGCGCACTGGCGCCGGCTGCCTCGTCGCGGGCACTAAACGACACCATCGCTCGAAGCGCCTGCCGTGCTGTCTCGACGTCCCCGCCTTCCGCCGCGTCGCGCGCCAGCTGCGCCAGAGCCGCGTCGCGTTTTGTGAATGCGAGAATGTCCAGTGCTGCGGAAAGCCGGTTTGTAAAAGCCGCGGGCCGGTTTGTAAGGCTTGAAGTATCCACGTCTGAAAAGGAACCTGATTCGTTTGTTGCGGCTGTCTCTGGCAGCGATTCCACACGAAAATCATCTGGAACTTCGGTCCAACGCGTTGTGCTTGAAACGCGAGGTTCCGAGAGGCGGCCGGGCCGAAGCGAAACATCTTCAATCCTAAAGCGCCTCATCGGCGCGATTCTGAATCGTACGCCAGCAACGTCGGTCATCGTCAGGTTTCGAAATGTCAGGTTCACGTGGTTCAACGTTATTGCTCCGTGGTCCAGGGTGCTTTCGTTAGTGTAGTAATTATAAGAGGCGCCGCTGCCGGAAAGCAGATTAAGCGAGTGCGTCCATCCTTCATTCCAGTAGATGGGATGGCTGCCTGTGAGGATCAGTGAATTGCTGACAGAGGTGAGTTGAACATTCACATTCCACTTCAAACCTCCCGCGGTGATTCGGATAGCGGCCGCATCGCCTGACTGGAAACCGGGAATCGGCTGGTCGATAAGCCAGGTGCCGACCTGGTTCACGACAACGTCACAGTCCAGGGTCGTCTGGGACGGCGGAACCTCAATGGTTGCCGAACTGAAGTGCGATACCCGCCCGCGCCCAAAGCTCGCGCGGGGAGCTGTCATGATCCGTTCGTTGCGCATCTCAAACCCATGGATAGCCCCAAGCGGCGTGAACAGAACGACATACTTATCGATAGATTCCCCCGCCGATCTTGCATACACAGGCGGCCGCAGAACGTCAAAAATTCCGTGAATCTGCGGGGCATTGGTCATGAGAACTCCCCTCGGATCCCACCATGCTTCGTTGGTTCCGTCTCTTTTACCGATCGCCACCATATGCAGCGGTTCGCGGGAGCCGAGCGAGGCAATAAAGAGCGGCTGCGGCTCGCGAGCCAATGCGGGCTGCGGCTTTGACGCCGCCGCGGGTGCGGGGGCCGCGACCTCTGATTCGATGCGCGTCTCGCGGATGAGGTTGGGATTTGCGCGGAACCTGTCATTTCGTCGCAAAAGCGAGCGCGGGGACGCGGGGATCCAGCCCGCGCGCTTTAAATCCACAGGTTGAAACGCGATCGGAAACGTTTTTGTTTCGGCATCGAACAGGCTGGTTTGATTCTGCACCTGGATGTGCAGATGCGGCTGGCTCGTGTTGCCCGAATTTCCAACGCGGGCGATGAGTTGTCCGGTTTTCACGGGATCGCCCTTTCGCACGAGGATGCTCGCTTTCTGCAAATGGCCGAGCATCACAAAGACGCCATTGGTCATTCGAAGCACGATGTGATTGCCCGCTGGATTGTTGGGATCGGTTCGACCGATCGGATTGTCGGGCAATCCGTCTACCACATTCGCAACGGTGGCGTCGGCGGGCGCATACACGGGTTCGTTCCAGGCGAAATAATCATCAATGCCGCTCCGGGCGTGCTGGCGGTCCTGGCCGTTAACGATGCGAATCAAATCAAGGGCATGACGTTGCTCGAGGTGGGTGTAATGAAGATTTACAAGCGCGCTCGGACCGCCATTGCCGACCAGCCATTCTGCAGCCACGGGCGACGCGAGCACCACAGTCGAAGCGGGCTGAGTTGACCAATGGATGCGCACCAGTTGTGTGGCAATGAACAGGCTGCCAGCTGCAAGGGAGAGGTTCGTGGCGATCTGAATGCGCTTTCCCGGAAGCAATTCCAGCAGGATAAGAATGACTGCGCACGCAAGATAGAGCGCGCGAATGACGGCGTATTGGTTTGCAGTGAACTGCGCGGGAACGATGCACGTCTCGAGCACGCACACGGTACAAATCCAAAAGAGCCATTTGTTGATGACGGCCCAGCGATGCTGGCGCAAACCCGGAATGAATGGCGTTCTCCACAAACGCAGCTCGAGGGCGCCGCGGTATAATCGCCAGAGTACCAAGCCGATATAGACCGGGATTGCGAGCAGCATGCAGAGGAAAAGGACGTTGAAGAAGTTCCCCATGCGATACGCAGCCCAACCGAGCACAATGAGAAGTGTCGCCGCAAGCGCATCCATTGCGAACAATGCAATGCTCTTTGCCCGGCTTGCGCGCGCCCCAGGGAGGGGCGGCGGAACGGGTTCATTGACTGGGTTGCTCGAGAACGTTTCCACGCGCGTCTTGAAGTGGCTTGCCTGCTGGTAACGGCGCTCGGGTTCCTTCTCCAAGGCGCGCAGCACGATATCATCAAGCCGGACATCGACCTGCACTTTAGCCGAAGGCGGTTGAAACCGTCCGAGCGGCAGTTCGCCTGTCAGCATTTCGTAGAAGACAACGCCCAGCGAATAGATGTCAGCCCTGTGATCCACGTCCTGCGGGTTTTCAACTTGTTCGGGTGCCATGTAGTGCGGCGTCCCCATGATGTCCTTGGCTCCTGTGAGCCGAAAATCCGCGGGTTCCTGCCCCAGGATTTTTGCCAGCCCGAAATCCGCAATCTTCACCCTGCCCTTTCGATCGAGCAGGACATTCTCGGGTTTAATGTCGCGATGAACGATCCCTTCGTCATGGGCAAACTGCAGCGCTGCACAAATCTGAGGAATGACCGCGAGCGCCTCCCGGGGTGTCAGTCTGCCGGCCTGCTGAACCTGGCGCAGGTTGCGGCCATCCACGAATTCCATGATGAAATAGCTGAGGCCGCCAGCCTGGCCGAAGTCGTAAACAGCAACAATATTGGGATGATTCAGCCGTGCCAGTGCTCGGGCTTCGCGCGAGAAACGGCTGCCGAAATCGAGCTCATTGTTCGGGGGCGCGAGAATCTTCAATGCCACGTTCCGATCCAGCGCTGGCTGCCGCGCCTTGTAAACGGCGCCCATCCCGCCTTTGCCGAGGGGGCCAAGGATCTCCAGTTGGGGAAACAGTTTGGCGAGTTCTTCCAGGGTCGGCGGGATAAATGCGTGCTGTTGTGAAACGCCGGGAGCGCTATCGATTCCCTGCTTCATCACGCACGCCGGGCATAATCCCTGGGCAACGTCGCCGCGCAAATTCGTGCCGCATTGGGGACATGTGCGCGGGATGATCTCGGTCTCGGCGGCAGGTGTGGTATTCTGCGCCCCTGCCTTCGTTCGCCCGCCCAGCTGGCTTCGGAGCAAGGAGAGCAGCGCAATGATTCCAGTCACGATGGCGAGGACCACGAGCAGTCCCAGCATGAGCAGGAAAACCCGCGACAACGCATCGCTAACCATTGAAGCAATGACAGGTTCGAACGTGTTCATCTCACCGCTTACTGAAGGAACGAAATCGAAACGTTACGCATTTTTTGCAATTTCCGTATCCCTCACGCGGACAACGCGGCAAAGAGGTTCCTCAGCTCATCCTCCACTTCGTCAGGACTGGCGACCGTGCGGGCGATCTCTGCGCGCAGCAACTCGCGATACCGTTGGCGGAGTCGGTGGACGGCCACCTTCACCGCGCCTTCGGTACTTTTCAGCCGCGCGGCAATCTGCAAATACGGCATGGATCCGCTGGGTTCGGTGAGCGTCTGTTTCAGATGGTCGAACAATGCCTCCCTGCCCGCTTCCACATATTCCTGGCGCAGGCGCTGCAACACTTCGTCCAAAAGCGTCAATGCCCATCGCCGTTCGAAGATCCGTTCAGCTGTCATGCGGTCGGCCAGCTCGATGCCGCAGCGAGTCTCGGCCGAATCGATATCGATTGAGATTGGCGTCTGTCCGCCACCTCGCTTTTGAGCCGCGGCGCGGTCCCATTCATTGGCGAGGAAATGCTTGAGGGTTCCCAGAAGGAAAGAACGGAACCGGCCTCGATTGCGGTCGGCCGCGCCAATCCAGTTTTTCTCGAGAATTCGTGCGAAGAAGCCCTGTGTCAGGTCCTGCGCGTCATGGGGACTGTATCCCTGACGTCGTATGAAAGCATAGATGGGTGGCCAGTAGCTTTTGCACAGGAGCTCCAGGGCTTGCCGCGCCTGCGTGGAATCGTTCCCGCCAGCCGCAAGCACAACGGTCCAGTGGGTCGGCACGAAAGCCGGGCCCCCTGGGGCGCGTGTGTCGCAGTCGTGGTCGGTGGGTGGCATTGCCTTCGCCCGGAGCATTCCTGATTTGCGTGGAACCTCCAACGAGAAAATGACGCTGCACGAGCGGAGTCATTCCAGGAAGCCTTCGGAAACGCTTGCCGCTTCACTTCGGCCTTCCCATGCTGCGGCCATGAAAGTTTCGGGCAGGCTCCTTGCCGTTCTGATGGTGTGCGCATCCGCCTGCGCCCAGGCGCCTCTTGGGAATGAGCAATTCCGTGACTACTTGCGGGACGAGACCATGCGACTGTCAGAGGCGTGCCTTTCAGAAATCAATTCGCTGACCGATTGGAATTCGCGCCGCGATGAATATCGACGGCAACTTCAGGAGATGCTTGGGCTCTGGCCCCTGCCGCTTCGCACCGACCTGAAGCCAGTGGTGACCGGCACAGTGGATCACCCTGAGTTTACGGTCGAGAAACTGCACTTTCAGGCCATGCCCGGGCTGTATTGCACCGCTGCATTGTTTATTCCGAAGGGCATCACCGCGCCTGCCCCCGCGATCTTGTACGAATGCGGACACTGGCAATCGGTGACCAACGGGATCAGCTATGGGAACAAGGCGGCCTATCAGGCAGACGGGGCGTGGTACGCCCGCAATGGATATGTCTGCATGGTGCTCGACACCGTGTTGGCGGGTGAGATTCGCGGAATTCACACGGGCACGCGGGATCGCGGATTATGGTGGTGGAACTCGCGCGGCTACACACCAGCGGGAGTGGAAGCCTGGTTCGGCATCCGCGCTTTGGATTTCCTCAGCACGCGTGTGGAAGTGGACACGAATCGATTTGGCATCACGGGTCACTCTGGAGGCGGGGCATACAGCTGGATGGTCACAGCATTGGACGATCGCATCAAGGCCGCTGCGCCTCTCGCGGGGATGGCAGACATTCGGAGTCACATCCTGGATCCCATCATGGACAGCCATTGTGACTGCAATTTTTTCGTCAATTACTACGGTTGGGATTTTCCGCAGGTGGCGGCCTTGGCTGCGCCGCGGCCCCTGCTGCTCGGTGGTACGGACAATGATCGCCTCTTTAACCTGCCGAACACCCTGCGAATCCACGACCAGTTGCGGCGCATTTATCAGATCCACAATGCAACCAGTCAATTGGGACTCATCATCGCACCTGGCGGGCACGACGAAACGCCGGAGTTGCAGGTGGCCGTGATGCGGTGGTTTGACCGACATTTGAAGGGTGCTCAAAGGCCGGTCGAGAATGCTGCGACACGTTTCTTTGCACCGCAGGAATTGAAAGTGTTTGCGACTTTGCCGGCGGATTCTATCAACACCAACATCGCGCTGACGTTTGGCCCTGTTGCGGGATCGGCACTCCCAGCGGGCGCCGACCTGCGGAGCGTGCTCGTGACAAAAGTCTTTTCAGGCTGGCCCAAGGGGCGCGACCCATTAAATCTTCACCAGGCATTTTCTGGGGAGCGTGAAGGTCTGCGGCTTTCTGCGTGGGACTTCACGAGCCAGCGGAATGTGCGGCTTCGCATCTATCGACTCGATGCCTCCGCGACTTCTGTCCGCAGCAATATCACCTTGTCGGTTTTGGATGAAAGCGGATGGACAAACGCGATTGCGCGGCTGGGCGGTTTGTTCGGGCGGGAGCTGACGAATGAGCTTCGCGGGGCGGTCGTTGAGGGATCTCAAATCAGCCTGGACTCGTTGAAGGAACAGGTGCAGCGCAGTTCGCTGATGTTCTTCGCGCCGCGCGGGGTGGGTTTGGATGCGTGGGCTGGGGACGAGCGGGCGCATTCGAGGATTCGACGCCGATTCATGCTGCTGGGCCAGACGCGTGACAGCATGCGGGTGTGGGACATTCGCCGCGCGGTGCAGGTTGTTCGGGAGTTAAATGCGGGCATCGAAGTCCAGGTGATTCTGCGCGCCAGCAGTGAGATGGGGGTGAACACGTTGTATGCGGCGCTCTTTGAACCGTCGGTTCGGACACTGCAGCTCGGGCCGCTGCCGCAATCACATATTTATGGTCCTGACTATTTAGGAATTCTGCGCGTGTGCGACATTCCGCAAGTGGTGAACGCAGTGAAAGCTCACGCCCGAATCGAGGGAGAACCATCGCCCTGATGCAACCTGCCCAGTCAAAAGTGCGGACAAGCTCTCGAAACCGGGTGCCAGCTGAGTGGCGGCACGAGGTCGAGCGGGTTCTGATTGGCGAGGCACAGCTCGCCCGGCGCGTGCGGATGCTGGCGCGGACGGTTGAGGTGGATTTCCGTGGACGCGAGATGGTGATTGTTTCACTGCTCAGCGGCACAGTCATGTTCCTGGCCGACCTCATTCGCCACCTTTCGCTGCCGCTGCGGTTGGATTTTATGGGCGTGTCGAGTTACGGCAGCGGAACTGAGAGCGGCCAGCTGGTGTTCACGAAGGAGTTGCGACTGGACGTTCGGGGTCGTGACGTGCTGCTTGTCGACGACATTCTCGATACGGGGCGAACCATGAAGCGCGTGTTGGAGAAGCTGCAGTTGCTCAAGCCGCGGCGCATCCGCACCTGTGTGCTGTTGGACAAGGCAGCCAGGCGTGTCGAAAGGATTGAAGCTGACTACGTCGGATTTCGCATTCCTGACAAGTTCGTCGTTGGATATGGGCTCGATTACGCCGAACGATTCCGCAACTTGCCGTTTGTGGGTGTGTTGAAGGAACATGTTTACCAGTCAGCAGCAGGAACTTGAAGCAGGCATGCGCGTTAACGTGACATTTTATTCGTACTTCCGTGATCTCACGGGCTGTTCGACTTCCATGCAGGAAGTTCCCAACCAGTTCACGCTTGGAGAACTGCAGGCGAAACTCATTGCGGAATACCCGCGGCTGGGGCCGATGCAACGCTCCACGCTGATGGCTGTTGGCGTTGACTATCAGCCCCGTGAGTATGTCCTGCGTGAAGGTGACGAGATCTCGCTGTTTCCTCCAGTACAGGGAGGGTGAGCATTCAAATCAAACTGCGTAAACATTGCTCCCAGGGATGAAACGGAATTTGACCATTACGACGGACGCAATCGATGAAGCGCGGCTCGTGGCAAGCCGCAGCATGTCTGCGGGCATGGGCGCTGCCCTTTATTTCGTTGGCGTGGTGCGCGGACACGAAGGCGACGCAGCGATTTCAGGGATCGAGTACGAGACATTTCAGAAGATGGCGGAGCATCAGTTCCAACTGTTGTTCGACCAGATGGAACGGCAATGGCCAATTGAGTCCGTACGCCTCGTTCACAGGGTGGGCATGGTCCGAGTGAATGAACCTTCGCTGTGGGTGGAAATCATTGCCCCGCACCGCGGCGAGGGGTTTGCCGCATGCCAGTGGCTGATCGACGAGATGAAGCGTGTCGTGCCGATCTGGAAGAACCCGCGATGAAAATCACGCGCGCGGCAATCGGCCGTTCAGCACTGCGCAAAGGGCGGCGGCATCAGGCGCCTGCTCGATGCTTTGCCGGAATTCCTCGTGCATGATCTGGCGCGCGAGCGACGAAATGATCTTCATGTGTGCGGAGGCGCCGTCCAGGTCACGGATTACAATCAGCATCAGCGTCTGCACGGGTTTGTCGTCAGTAGATCCCCATTCCACGGGCTGCCGCAGGCGCAGGAGCACGAGTGAATTGGCCTGGATGCTGGTGGTCTTGCAGTGCGGAATGGCAAAGCCGTGGCCAAACCCTGTGGAATAGCTGTTCTCCCGCTCCCACACTGCAGCTTCCAGCGCACGGGGTTGTTCGGTGCGCCCGGTAATATACAACAGGTCGACCGCACGCTTGATCGCCTCCTCCTTCGTCAGCGCATCGACGTCCACCACGACAAGGTCCTCCGCGAGCAACGGCGCGGAGTGCTGCACAAAAAAATCCTCCAGCAAGGCAGTGACTTCCGCAACCGTGCGGCATCGCAATGCTTCGGCGAGCAACCGTTCGCATTCCGATTTTTCAAAGCGAGCGAGTTCCGCCTTGAGCCCGGCGATGAAAGGGGCCGACACGCTGACCTCGTTGATACCGAGCCCGACCAGCAACGGCAGGGCACGTTTCAAGCCACCCATTTCCCCGCACAGGCCAATCCATTTCCCGTGGGCTCGTGCCTTGCTGGCGATTTCGTTGAGCAGGCGCAGAAAGGCGGGCTGGAGCGGATTGTAAAGGGTCGCCACCTGCGCATTCGTTCGATCGACCGCCATGAAATACTGCAGCAGGTCGTTGGAACCGATGCTGAAGAAATCAACCTGCTCGCTGAGATCCTGGATGATGAAAGCGGATGAGGGAACCTCGAGCATCACGCCCAGCCGCATTTCCCGATCGAAGCGTTTTCCTTCAGCGAGGCACCGCTCCTGTTCCTCGGAAATAACCTGCTTCACCCAAAGAACTTCTTCCATCGCCGCGACCATAGGAATCATCACCCGCAGGGGGCCATGCGCGGACGCGCGCACCAGGGCGCGAATCTGCGTGCGGAACAGGTCTTCAAATCCTGGATACATCCGCACCGCGCGATAGCCGAGAAAAGGATTCTGCTCGAGTGCCAGGTTCAGATAGGCCAGCGGCTTGTCGCCGCCAATATCCATCGTACGAATAATAACTGGACGGCCATCAGCGGTTTCCAGCACGCGATGATAAATTTGAAACTGTTCCGCTTCATCGGGCGGACTGACCCGGTCCAGGAAGAGCATCTCAGTTCGGAACAGGCCGATGCCTTCTGCTCCCGAGACAAACGCCCGCTCGGCTTCTTCAACAGTCGCAATGTTCGCGGCCATTTCGATCGGATGTCCGTCAAGCGTCCTGGCGGGGCGCACGCTGAACCCCCGCAGCACCGCTTCACGCCCATCGAGACGCTCCCGTTCCATCGCATAGTAGCGCCGCGCCGTGTGTGTCAGCTTCGTGACAAGCACGCCGAGGTCGGCATCCAGAACCGCTTCGCAATGATCAGCAAGGCTCGCGTCCACGCGTTCAACATTGGTCAAAGTCGGGATTCCAAACGAGCGCGCCAGGATCACAGTGTGCGAAGTCGTTCCCGTTTCAGCGAGCACAAGGCCGCGCACGAGGCACGGATCCAGGGCGAGAAACTGGCAGGGGGTCAACGCGTCGGCGACGACAATGGAATCCTGCGACAACGTGAGTGAACGATGCGCAACGGCGCTTACATACACGCGTTGCAGCAACTGGCTGCAGACGTCCTTGATGTCCAGCGCGCGCTCCCGCAGCAGCGGATTGTCACTGGCCCAGAACAATTGCGAGAAATGCGATTCGGCATCCGCGATGGCTCCCGCAGCCGTGCGGCGGCGTTTCGCAACGGCTTCGAAGAGGCAGGCGCGGAATTCCTCGTCGCGCGCAAAGGCGCGGTGTGCGATCAGCAGCTCGGTTTCAACTGTCCGGCCCGCGATTGCGGCACGGCGGCTGTACCATTCGATCAGTTCTTCGAGTCCGCGGGCAATCCGTTGCTG
Organism: Verrucomicrobiia bacterium; assembly: GCA_035629175.1. NCBI lineage: Bacteria > Pseudomonadati > Verrucomicrobiota > Verrucomicrobiia > Verrucomicrobiia bacterium. Next base: position 85,957 of record DASPIL010000076.1, read on the forward strand.
TTCCTTCTCGACGTCCTGCACTCCATCGGTTGCCAGTCCATCGGGCAGGGTGAAGCCCGCGACGCGCACGATCGCGCCATGCGCGATCCCGGGAACCATCGGAACGCCGCGGCGCAGCGTCGTGCCGCTGCGAGCCAGGCAGGGCGGGACGCGCCATTCGCCATCCGCCGCGGGCGTTGCCGGGACGGTGGCCTCCTGGCGGGGGAGCGTATTGCGGATGAATGAGCCGAGCACAGCCATTGCCCGCTGTTCATCCATGCCCGCGACTTTTAGGAGGCAGGGATCGCTGAAGCGGATGTCTGCGCCGACCAGGGAAAGGATGCTCTTGGCGTTTGCGCTTTGCCCGGTGCGCTGGTTCAACAAGGTTACTTCGGATGAAAATCCCCGGGCCACCTCTTCCAACGCACTTGCCGGACGGGCGTGCACGCCGTTGGGTAACGGACAGGAAAAGGAGAAATCCAGCGACATGGTTACAGTTGAGCAAAGATGGCTTCGGGATTCTTCATCGCCGCCTGGACCGGAACCTTGATCTTGCGAACCCCGTCAAACCGCTCGGGTTCCTCGATGGCGATGTCAACCGCCAGGATGGCGACACCGGCCGCCTGGATTTCGGTGGGCGAGAGCTTGTTTTCAATTCCCATCGCGCCCTGTGTTTCCACCTTGATGGTGTGGCCCAGCTTGCGTGCGGTTTTCTCCAGCTGCTCGGCAGCCATGTAAGTGTGTGCAATCCCCGTGGGACAGGCGGTAACAGCAACAATCTTCATTTCATCTCTCCTTGGGCGGCCACACGGGATTCCGTGAGCCGTTTCGCCAAATTAATTGTGAGCGCCGTGGTCAAGGCGCCGGCGGCGATCGCAATGACATACATGAGTTTGCCGTCCACCACTGGCAGCACAATGGGTCCGCCATGCGGCGCGTGATTGCCGACGTTTCCGAGCATCGCAAGAGTCGCGGCGACCATGGATCCAAGCATGATCGATGGTATCACGCGGAACGGATCCCCGGCGGCGAAGGGAATTGCGCCTTCCGTGATGCCAATCGTGCCCATGCCGAGAGCGGCCAGTCCGGACTCGCGTTGTTCCGATGTCCACCGTTTGCGGGCGAGCAGCGTCGCAAGGCCGAGGCCGAGGGGCGGGGTACAGATCGCGGCGGCGCAGGCGCCCATGATTGCGTAGTTTTGCTGTTGGATCATTGCGGCCCCGAAAAAGAATGCCGCCTTGTTGACCGGCCCGCCCATGTCGAAGGCGATCATCGCGCCGAGCACCATTGCCAGGAGCACCTGCGAGCCGCTCTGCAAATTCTCGAGAAAATGGCCCATCGCGATCATGATTCCCGCAATCGGAACGTTCAGCGCCAGCATCAAAAGCCCAACGGGGACGGACGACAGAATGGGCAGGATGATGATGGGCATGACCGGGCGCAGCCAGCGCGACACGGGAATTCGCTTGATCAGATTGACCACATGGCCGGCAACCAATCCGATGATTAATGCCCCGAGAAATCCCGCGCTGGCGCTGCGATCACCAACGGTCTGGGGCATGGCTGCGATAAAGCCACCGACAAACCCAGGCAGCAGCGCCGGCTTCCCCGCCATCCCGTACGCGATAAACCCGGCAAGCACTGCGGGAAACAGGTCGAAGGCCTTGGAGCCGATCGTGAACAGTTGCTGAATAATGACGGGAGCCTGGCTGAGATCGGGGCGTCCGAGATCGTCCACGTGGTTGAATTGGAAAGCGTAAGCCAGCGCCACCGCGATCAGAATGCCGCCACATGCGATGAAAGGAATGACATGTGAGACGCCTGTCAGCAGATACTGCTTGTGATTTTGCAGCACTTCCTTCATGCGATTGCGCAGCCTTGAAATAACGTGGCGGCCATGTTTGTCACCGTAAAAGTAAGGGCTTCGGCGAATCTCCCTGAAAGGAGAAAAATGTGCTCTTTATTGAAGAAATGTAACCGCCGGGGAGCCGCTGAGTCGAATGCCATATCGGAAAAAATTGACGACGTGCAACTTTTTCCGGCTTGGCTCCGCCTGATCGCGCACGGCGCAATCCTCTGTCACGCGGCGAGCTGGAGGTGTGCGCGACGCCTCCAGCTCACGCACAAAGCCTGCTCAGGGAGCGAACGTCAGCCACGGATTCGTAATGTGCGCCGTCCAGCCTTTGTGCCACGTCAGCGTCTTGATGTCCTGCAGCTTCACAGCCTGGGCATGGCCGTCGGCGAATACCATGTCGATGGATCCCGGGATCGGTTGATTGAACTTCGCCGTCCCGCGTTTCAACGGATGCCGCGCGACCATGATGCGATCCATCTTCGTCTTCGGCACATCGTCCGGAGTTCCGAGCATCAGGTCGAGGTTAGGGGTGATGGTCGACGACACCTCGATCCAAGTGTCGAGATAGGCTGCGTCGAAGAACACAGGCGTCTGGACCGGTTGCCGGATGTTGACCTCCTTGCGGAAGTAGAGCGCCTGGTTTTCGTAAGGGTGATTGCTGTAGAGCCAACCGTTCATCCCGTAGCTGCCGTAGTTCAGATTCGGATCGGAAATGCGGTTCCAGTACCATGCGGAGGTCGCATTGCCCTTCTCGGTCGTAAGCGTGCCGCGGTCAGGAGCAACGGGGCAGGTGCGAAGCTTTCCAACCTTCGATTGATAATCAATGAGCGTGGCCATCCAAAGCGACCAGTCGCCCTCCGTTTCACGCGCCTTGATTCCAACGCCCGCAAAATCGCCCTGATACATGGCGTACGCGACGCCGAGCTGCTTGAGATTGCTGATGCATTGCGCCTGGTATGCCTTCGCCTTGGCGCGCGCAAGCGCTGGCAGAAGCATTGCAGCGAGAATGGCAATGATTGCGATAACCACCAGAAGTTCGATCAAGGTAAAGCCCCTGGTGCTCTGCGAAGAGGGGGAAGGCCAGCCGATAACTTTTAAACCGTTCATAGCAGCGAACATGATTCGTGCGCTGCAGTGGTCGCAACAATCGGAAAAACGTAGCCTTTTTTGCAGAATTGTAACTCCGCGAAGGCTGCGCCGGTGGTTTCAATCCGGAGCGAGTCTCGATGCCGCAGTGAAGAGGACGATCAAACAGTGCGCAGCACTTCACGCGCTGCGCGGATTGTTTTCTCAATGTCGCCGGAGCTGTGGGCCGTCGAAAGAAATCCTGCTTCGAATTGCGACGGTGCAAAGTAAACGCCCTGTTCCAGCATGCCGTGGAAGAACTTTTTGAAGCGTTCGCGATCACTCTTCATAGCGTCCCCCAGATTCCGCACGGGCTCGCTGGTGAAATAGCTGCAGAACATGGATCCGCAAACATTGAATTGAACGGGAATACCGGCGGATTTGGCCGCGTCCTTCATGCCCGATTCCAGCTGCTCGCTGAGTTCCTCGAGCCTGCAGTAAGCGCCGCTGCTCTGGAGTTCCTCGAGTGCTGCAATGCCCGCCGCCATGGCGATTGGATTCCCGCTCAGTGTGCCTGCCTGGTAGACGGGCCCGAGCGGCGCAAGGTGGTCCATGATGTCAGCGCGTCCGCCGAACGCACCCACTGGCAGGCCGCCGCCAATCACTTTCCCGAAACAGCTCAGATCCGGTTCGATGTTGAAACGTTCCTGCGCGCCGCCTTTGGCAAGTCGAAATCCGGTCATTACTTCGTCGAAGATCAACAACGCGCCGTTTTCGCGGGTGATTTTCCGCAAACCTTCCAGGTAGCCCGGCAGCGGCAAATACAAGCCGGCGTTTCCCGGCACGGGTTCAATGATGATTCCAGCAATCTGATCCTGATTGGCGTTGAAGGCAGCTTTCACAGCCTCGAGATCGTTATACGGAAGCACGATCGTGTGCTGCGTAAAAGCGGCTGGAACTCCCGCGCTGTCAGGATGGCCGAAGGTCAGCGCCCCGGAACCCGCCTTGACCAGCAGCGAATCCGCGTGCCCGTGATAGCATCCGTCGAACTTGATGATCTTGTCGCGCCGTGTGTATCCGCGCGCGAGCCGGATGGCGCTCATGCATGCCTCCGTCCCGCTATTTGTCATTCGAACTTTTTGCGCTGCCGGCACCAGGCTGCGGATGAGCTTTGCCATCGTCACCTCGTAAGGATTGGGAATCCCGAAACTCGTGCCGCGTTCCGCCGCGTTCTTGACGGCAGAAATGATCCGTCGATGCGCATGGCCAAGGATCGCCGGCCCCCAGGTCAGAACGTAATCAATGTAGGCGTTGCCATCGACGTCCCACACGTGGGCGCCCGCTGCGCGATCGACGAAGAACGGCTGGCCGCCCACAGCACGAAAAGCGCGGACTGGCGAATTCACGCCGCCGGGAATGAAGTTCAGCGCCTCAGCGAAGAGGGCGTCGGATTTGGAACGCGTTAACATAGCGGGGTCAATCTGCGCCAGCGCCGCCCGCGCTGAAAGTTTTCTTTCGGCCCTACGCTCCCGAGAATTTCTGGGCGATCGGGATCCGCCGCCCCACGCCGAACGCTTTCGTCGTGACGCGCAGCCCGGGCGCCGCTTGCCGCCGTTTATACTCGTTCAGATCGATCAGACGGATCACCCGGCGGACTATGGCTTCATCGAAACCCGCAGCCACGATGTCCACGCCCGATTTTCCCTGAACCACGTAAAGATCAAGAATCGCATCGAGCAGTTCGTAGGGTGGCAGTGAATCCTGGTCACGCTGATCCGGCCGCAATTCCGCAGAGGGAGCTTTCGTGATTGAAGATTGAGGAATGATTTCGCGCTCCCGGTTGATCCAGCGGGCCAGCCGATACACGGTGGTTTTGGGAACATCGCTGATTACCGCCAATCCCCCGCACATGTCGCCGTACAACGTGCAATAGCCCACGGCGAGTTCGCTCTTGTTGCCGGTCGTCAGGACAAGCGACCCAAACTTGTTCGACATCGCCATGAGCATCATCCCACGCAACCGCGCCTGCATGTTCTCCTCGGTCGTGTCCTCTGCGCGGCCCGCAAACAGGGGCTGCAGCGTTTGTTTCACGGCTTCGAAGCTGCCCTGTATCGGAACCACGTCATACTGAATCCCCAGGCATTCAGCGAGCAGGCGCGCGTCGGTGAGACTGTGGTCCGACGAAAACTGGGAGGGCAACGCCACGCCACGAACATTTTCCCGTCCGAGCGCGGCGACAGCGAGCACGGCCGTCACGGCGGAATCGATGCCGCCGCTCAAGCCGAGCACCGCGGCGCGGAACCCGCATTTGTGCAGGTAATCCTTCAGCCCCAGCACCAGTGCCTGATACAGCGCTTCCTCTTCGCCAACCCGCAGTTCAGGGGCAGGCGCCGCGGTCTCCGTATCGACGACCACGAGGTCCTCCTCGAAGACTTTCGCCTGTGCGATCAGTTGTCCACGGCCGTTGAACACGAAGCTGCCGCCATCGAAAATCAGCTCGTCATTTCCGCCGACCTGGTTGCACAGCACCACTGGCCGGCCTGTTTTCAGCGCCAGGCTGCGGAGCATTTCATAGCGAGTTCGATTCTTGCCGATATGCCACGGGGAAGCCGAGAGGTTGAACAGGATCTCGGCGCCCGATTCGGACAGGTCGACGGGTGGATTGTGCCGATACCTGCGTTCCGGCCAGAAGTCGTCGTCGTTCCAGATATCTTCGCAGATCGTGATCCCGATCTTGCGGCCGTTTACGAAGACGGGCTGGTTTTCTGTCGCGGGCTCAAAGTATCGGTCTTCGTCAAAAACGTCGTACGTGGGCAGGAGAGTCTTTGAGCGAATGGCGCCCACCTTGCCGTGTTGCAGCAACGCGGCGGCGTTGGCCACTGCGCGTCCGGGTTGCACACGATTGGGTTCAACAAAGCCAGCGAGCAGCGCTGTGTCGCCCGTCGCCGCGGCGATCCTCTCCAGCGCTGCGAGGTTGTTCGCAACGAAACGTTTTCGCAGAAGCAGATCGCGCGGGGGATAACCTGTTACGCTCAATTCCGGGCAGACGACAATTTCAGCACCGCATTGCACGGCTTTGCGATAGGCACCGAGGATCAGCGCCTCATTCCCGGCAAAGTCTCCAACCGTGGGATTAATCTGTGCGAGTGCGACGCGCATGGCTCACGGTTTTCTAAAAAAGGTTTCCTGCAATGTTCCTTCCGTGGATCGCACGATCGCACCCACTCCAATCTGATGCCGCTCGAACCAGCCGTGGGGCATCTCGAGAACGAACTGCACGTCATCCGAATAGGACGGGATGCTTCGTTCATCGTGCGGTTTCATGTCAATGAGCTGCAGGATTTCCCCGCTCGGACTGATGTAGGCGCCCGAAAGGGGGATCAGACAATTCCGCATGTAAAAGCTGCGTTGATCGGGCCGGGGGAAAACGAAGAGCATGCCCTCCCCGTCGGGGAGATTCGTGCGGAACATCATCCCGGTGGCAATCTCAACAGGCATTCGGGCGACCTCTGCCGTCACAGAGTTCGTGCCTACGTGAAGGTGAACGGCCGGCAGGCGCGGCTGCGCTGCAAGGAGATGGCCGCGCAGGGGATCGACCGCGGGCCGGGTTGCGACCGGGAGCGGAGCAGGAAGCGGGGCTTCCTCCTGGCACCCCGCGAGAAGGCACGACAGCAGGAGCAGGGCTGAACCGGCGCTTTGAAATTGCATTGCGGCAACAATGGCGGAGGACTTTTTCGTTTTCAATATTGGAACCCCGCAAAATCATCCATCTGCATGACGCGCCAGAGCCAGGGCGGCCGGTAAGTTGGAAGTCCGAAGATGAGCGGGCGTCGGGGAAACATGCTTGCAGCCGGAGTGGCGAGTGACTGCGAGTGCAGCGTGGGATGCGCAACGGCTTCCATTTAGCATTCCCGCCGGCCCAACCTGTCGGGTCACAATGCGTCTTGCGTTGGCCCGAGTTGCTGGTGTTCTTTTGGCGGCAGCGGAACGAGTTCCGTTCCATCACGGGTAGATAACTGACAAAACCGCTCACAATCGACCAACTGACTATGCAACTTAGAACGCTTCCGATCTTCCTCGCGTTTCTCCTCATGGGCGTCGCCGATGCCATGGGGCCCTTGTCCGACGCAGTGAAGAAGAACTACGACCTGTCGCGCGTCATGGCCACGATGATGCCGTTCTTTGTCTTCATCGCGTTTGCCATCTTCAGCGTGCCTGGCGGGGTGCTCGCAGCCCGCATTGGAAAGAAGAAGGTGCTCTTGCTCGGCCTCGCGTTGAACACCGTCGCGGCCGGGATTCCCGCTTTCATGAATCCTACGTACACCGTTTTGCTGGCGTGCATCTTTGTGCTGGGAGTTGGAACCACGCTTTTGCAAGTCGCCGGAAATCCCATCATGCGGGATGTGAGCGCGCAAGGTGACTACAGCCGCAACCTGGCGCTCGCGCAGGGCTTCAAGGGAATCGGCAGCTCGCTGTCGGCCTATCTTCCCGCGCTGATCACGGGCGTGGCATTTCTGGCTGCGATGAACTGGCGCGGAGTATTTCCGGTGTTCTTTGTCTTGATGGCCATCGCACTCGTGGCAGTCGCCACGTTGAAAGTTGACGAAACCAAGGCGCCGACACCTCCAAGCATCGGCAGTTCGCTCGCGTTGCTGGGCAATCCCACGTTCGCGCTGGCCGTGCTGGGAATCTTTGTGTACGTGGGCGCGGAAGTCTGCATGGCCACATTCCTCAAGCCTACGCTCGAAGGACTCGGACTCGACGAGAAAAAGGCGGCACTGCTCGGGCCGACGATGTTCTTCGGCTTGCTCACGGTGGGCCGTCTCATCGCTGGCAGCATCAAAGTGAGTCCGCGCGCGTTCTTCCGCCTCTCGGCATTCCTCGGGCTGGTCGGATTGATCCTGATCATCACGAACGTGAAGGCCCTGGCGATTGCCGGGGTCGTGCTTGGCGCTTTTGGATTCGCGAATATCTGGCCGATGCTTTTCTCCATCACCGTCGAGGAGAAACCCGAACGCGGGAGCGAGTTGTCGGGCCTCATGTGCATGGCCATATCGGGCGGCGCGATCGTGCCTCTGGTCATGAGCAAACTGGTCGACAACGGCATGAAAACGATGGCCTTCATCGTCCCGGCGATCTGCTTTGCCTACCTGCTCCTCATCTCCATGCGCGGCGGACGCAAGCCCGCGGCGGCCTGAACTATCAATCACACCATGAGTATCCAAAGAGACCAGCGCGTCGTGATGACGCTTGATGCAGGGGGCACCAGCTTTCGTTTCGCAGCGATGCGGGCGGGGCGTTTTGTCACGGACACCATCACCGTCCCGTCGTGTGCGGATAACCTCGACCGCTGCCTTGCCAGCATCGTTGAAGGGTTCACCCGCGTTAAGGCGGCCTGCCCCGCCGCTCCCAGTGCGATCAGTTTCGCCTTTCCCGGGCCCGCCGACTATCCGTCAGGAATCATTGGCGACCTCGGCAATCTGCCCGCTTTCCGCGGCGGCATCGCACTCGGGCCCATGTTGAAGAAGAAGTTTCGCGTGCCGGTGTTCATCAACAACGACGGGGATTTGTTCGCTTACGGCGAGGCCATCGCGGGCTTCCTTCCCTACGTCAACGACCTGCTGAAGAAAGCCGGCAGCCCCAAGCGATATCGCAATCTTCTGGGAATCACACTCGGCACCGGCTTTGGTGGCGGCATCGTGCGGGACGGCGAGTTGTTTGTTGGCGACAACTCCATTGCCGGCGAAGTGTGGCTGTTGCGCAACAAGCTTAATCCGCAGATGAATGCCGAGGAAGGAGCAAGCATCCGGGCTGTCCGGCGCGTGTATGCCGAACAGGCAGGGATCACGGCGGCTGAAGCCCCCGAACCCAAGGATATTGCGCTGATCGGACAGGGGCGCGCCAGGGGCGACAAGGCGGCAGCCCGCGAAGCTTTCCGGCAGCTCGGCGAAGTCGTTGGCGATGGCCTTGCGCAGGCCCTCACGTTGCTTGACGGTCTGGCTGTCATTGGTGGCGGAATTTCCGGCGCTGCGCCGCTGTTTCTGCCAGCGGTCGTGGATGAGTTGAACGGCACCTATACAAAGCCAGATGGAACAAAGTTTCCGCGGCTTGCATCGAGGGCGTTCAACCTGGAAAACGCGGGCGATCGGAACAAGTTCCTGCGCGGCAAGGTCCGCGAAGTCACGGTTCCTGGAACAAAGACAACCCTGAAGTATGATTCATTGCCGCGAATCGGGGTCGGTTTATCCCGCCTGGGAACCAGCCAGGCGATAGCGGTGGGCGCGTGCGCCTTTGCGTTGCGCGCCCTGGACGAAGCCTGATCCAGGATTCGGAAATCCTGCGGCTGCACACGAGAGCAACGTTAACGAACCATTTGCATTTCATATGACGCGACGAGATTTCATTCAAAATACGGCGCTGGCGGTGGCTGGCGCGGTGGTGGCCCCGCAGCTTTCGGCTGCGCCGATGGCTTTTCCGGTTGTCCGGCCTGCCCGTTCCAAAAGGCATTTCAAGAGCGCGGCAGTCGAACGCGTGATTGAAAAAGTGCGATCGAACGCGGGGAACAAGGAACTCGGCTGGATGTTCGAGAACTGCTTTCCCAACACGCTCGACACGACGGTCGACTTCCAGGTCGTGAATGGCCGTCCCGACACGTACGTGATCACAGGCGACATCGACGCCATGTGGCTGCGCGACAGCTCCGCCCAGGTCTGGCCGTATCTGCCGTTGATGGGCGAGGACAAGCCATTGCAGCAGTTGATTGCCGGAGTGATCAACCGCCAGACGCGATGCATCCTCAAGGACCCTTACGCCAACGCCTTCTACAAGGATGACAACAAGCAGGGTGAGTGGAAGACCGACCTTACGGACATGAAGCCTGGGGTTCATGAACGAAAATGGGAAATTGATTCGCTCTGCTACCCGATTCGCCTGGGGCATGAGTACTGGAAATTGTCGAAGGACACCGCGCCGTTTGACGCGGAATGGCACCAGGCGGTCCGGCTGACGCTGCAAACGTTTCGTGAACAGCAGCGCAAGGACGGCAACGGGCCATACCGTTTCATGCGCCGCACCGAAATTGCGACGGACACAGTTCCGGGCCGCGGCTATGGAAACCCGGCGAAGCCTGTGGGGCTCATCTACTCCATCTTCCGTCCGAGCGATGATGCCACGATTTTTCCCTACCTCGTTCCATCCAACTTCTTTGCCGTTGTCAGCATGCGCCAGGCGGCTGAGATGGTGGAATCGATTCGGAACGACCAGGACCTGGCGAGGGAATGCCGCGCCTTGGCCGATGAAGTGGAGACCGCGCTGCGCGAACACGCGATTGTCAATCACCCAAAGGCCGGCCGCGTGTATGCGTTCGAAGTGGACGCTTACGGAAATTACTACTGCACGGACGACGGCAACATTCCGAGCCTCTTGTCCCTTCCGTACCTCGGCGCAGTGAAACGCGAGGATCCGATTTACGAAAGCACCCGGCGCCTGCTCCTGTCGGCCGACAATCCTTATTATTGCATTGGCAAAGCCGCGAAGGGCCTGGGCGGGCCGCACGTTGGAGTCGACATGATCTGGCCGCTTGGCGTGGTGATGGAAGGCCTGACGTCGACGAACGAAAACGAGATCCGCGAATGTTTGGTGACTCTGCAACGCACGCATGCAGGGACAGGCTTCATGCATGAAGCTTTCCACAAGGACGATCCGAGGAAATTCACACGATCGTGGTTTGCGTGGGCGAATACGATCTTCGGTGAATTCGTCCTTAAAACCTTTAACGAACGCCCGCATCTGCTGAGCTGAATTGAAATGATGAGTGTCAATGTAGAATGGCCGGGAGCGCAGGCTTCCATTGGAACATCGTTGATGAAATGGACGGGGAAGCCGGGTGTGCTCGCGCTTGCGTTGATGGTTCCTTTGTTCGCGCATGCGGAAGCTTTCAGGTTGAAGAGTCCAGACGGCAAAGTGCACGTGCAGGTGCAGACCGGATCGCGGTTGAAGTACGCCGTTGAATTTCATGGTTCAACCGTGGTTCAACCCTCCGCTCTCGGAGTGACGGTCGATGGCGATGATCTTGGCGCGCAGGTTTCACCCGCTGGCAAGCCGGAAGCCGATGAAGTGCGGGAGCGATACGTCACGCGCGGCGTGCATACGAACGCGTTGAACCACTACCGCTGGTTGACGATTCCGCTGGCCGGAGGTTCAGGCAAAACCCGCTGGCAACTCGAACTCCGCGCGTACAACGATGGCGTGGCTTATCGTTATCAGGTTCCAGGGGAGGGAAAGCGCCACATCGACGGCGAGGCCTCCGAATGGCGCATCCCCGAAGGCACGATGTTCTGGCATCAGAGCGCCGACAACCGATCTTACGAGGCGCGTTATGTGCCCGACATAGTGGGGCAAAGCTCCAGCCGGCATCGCTTGATGGCGCCCGCGACTTTGAAATTCGCCGGCAACACGGGTTACGGAATGATGACTGAGGCGAACCTCGTCAGGTACAGCGACATGGCGTTGCACGCCAGCGGCACGAACAGCTTCAAGGCGGTGCTGCACGACGATCCTAATGGCTGGGATCACACTGGCGAAATCGTTTCCCCGTGGCGCGTCACGCTGCTCGCGCGTGACCTGAATGCGCTCGTGAACAGTGACCTGATTCGAAACCTGTGTCCGCCTCCAGCACCTGAATTGGCGCACGCGGAATGGATCAAGCCCGGCCGTTCCATCTGGCATTGGCTCACGGGCGGAGGTCCGAAGCTGGCTGAGCAGAAGACGTGGATCAATGGGACGCGGGACATGGGCTATGAATATTACCTCGTCGATGACGGATGGCGCGATTGGAACGGAGGCGGCGACAACGCGTGGAAGGCGCTGCAGGAACTGACAGTTTATGCAAAGTCTCAAAACGTCGGCATCTGGGCGTGGGTGCATTCCAAATATGTGTTCAAGCCGGAGGAGCGCGTTGAATACTTCAAGCGCGCCAAAGATCTCGGCATTGCCGGCCTCAAGATTGATTTCATGGAACCGGCGAATCACGTCTGGGTGCAGTGGTATGAGGACGTGCTGCGCGACGCTGCAAAGTTCCAGTTGATGATCGACTTCCACGGCTGCGTAAAACCGACGGGGCGGGAGCGAACGTGGCCGAACGAAATGACGCGCGAAGGCATTTCCGGCCGAGAGCAGGGAAAGAATCCTTCGCCACATGACACGACGCTTCCGTTTTTGCGGTACGTTCAAGGACACGCAGATTATACGCCCACATTGCTCAATCCCCGCAGGCTGGATGGATCTTCCTTCGCGCACGAGCTCGCGATGGCGATCGCATACACATCGCCTTATCTCTGCCTGGGGGACAACCCGACGAACTACCTGAACAGCGCCGCGGTCGATGTGCTCAAGGCGCTGCCGCCCGTATGGGATGAGACCATCGTGCTGCCAGGCAGCGAGATTGGGCAAATTGCGTCGCTCGCGCGCAGGCAGGGCGCGCAATGGTTCATCGGCGTCATCAACGCGCAAATGCCCCGCCGGGAAGTCGTGGCGCTGGATTTTCTCGGGGCTGGCCAGTTCAAATTGATTGAGCTTGCGGACGATTCCGACCGAGCCGACGCCTTTGTCCGAACAGAACGGGTCGTCACCCGTAAGGACAAGCTGACGCTGCCTTTGCGGCGCGACGGCGGTTATGTGGCGTGGCTTGTGCCGATGAGGAAGTAACTGTTTCGTGTCCGGAGTCGCGCATGGTGAAAGTGAGTTTGAATGTGAGAAATAAATCGAAATGCGCGTGGATCCGGGATGCGGCCTCCGCACTGGAGGAAAAAGCGCATGCGCTTCGTGCGCTGGGATTTCGCGTGTCCGCCGTCTTGACGGTGGCTGTGGCGGCGTTGGCCTTCTTCAACGGGCAGGGAACTTCCCGCGGCTTTGTCGCCGCGGACCAGCAGACCATGGTGAACTCGTTCAGCAACGCGTTCTATTTCACCTCGAGCGGGAACCGGGCGTATTTTCGCAACACCACGGCGGGGGGCACGACCTGGTTTTGGGGACGCGCAAACCAGATGGAAATGCTAATCGACCTCTACGAGCACACAACGAACAGCGTGTACCTGGCTCAGTTTGCGCGCCTTTACAACGGCTTCGTCTCGGACTACGGCACAGATTGGATTTGGAACGAATTCAACGATGACATCATCTGGATGGTCATTGCGTGTTCCCGAGCGTACCAGAAAACCGGCAACACCACGTATCGCGACGTTGCCAAGTTCAACTTTGACAAGTGTTACCAGCGCGCATGGTCCCCTGACCTGGGTGGCGGCCTTTGGTGGAAATCACCGCTCAACACCTCCAAAAACGCGTGCGTCAATGGACCGGCAGCCATCGCGTCGTACCTGATCTACCAGAACTTCAACGACACGAATTACCTGAACAGGGCCCGCGAGATTTATCTTTGGCTGCGGTCCAATCTCGTGAACACCAACACGGGCCAGGTTTACGACAGCATCTACTTCACGGGAACCAAGGATCAGACACCGATCACCTACAACGAAGGCACCTACATTGGTGCGGCGAATTATCTCGGTTACACCAATGACGCATTTGTCGCGGCGAATTACACCCGCAACAACATGGGCACTGCAAACCTCCTCCCGAACTACGACGAGCATAACGACCTGGGCGGTTTCAACGGCATCTTCGTGCGATGGATGGTCAAGTTCATGAACGATCGCAATCTTCAGGATACCTTTCTGCCCTGGCTGCAACAAAACGCCAACGCGGCTTGGAATGTGCGCCGCGCGTCGGACAACCTGTCGTGGTCGAAGTGGGTCGAGCAAACCCCGGCCGGCACACGCTATTCATTTGGATGCTGGGGCTCAGTGCTGATCATCAACCTCGTTCCGCCGACGCAGAACCCCGGCGGCCCGGCCGTTCTTCTCGCCGCGAGCGACGGCGGCATCAGCAGCAGCTATAACAGCGGCCTGAATTGGTCCGATGGCGCGGCTCCCAGCTGGCAGAAGAATTATGTCGTTGCCGATGCGCGAGTTCTCCGCACGCCGCACGACAATCTGCATCACAGTTTCCTCGGCAGCTCCCTCACTCTTTCAAACGGCGGCGTTCTCGCTTTAAAGAACACAAGCGGCGGACGCGTTCTTTCCATAGGCACCGACCTGATTCTTGACAACGGCGAGATTGGCAATTGGGCGGCCAACAGCGCGACGCTCGCCGGCAAGATCACGCTCCGGCCGGGCGGTGGACGCATTGACTCGCAGGGCAACGCAACCACGATCACGGCTTTGATTGGCGGGCCGGGCCGACTGCGTTTCGTTGCGAATCCATCGAGCGCGGTGAACGGAACCATCACTCTCACGGGTTCGAATACGTATTCTGGCGGAACGGCGATTGAAGCCCCGCACATTGTTCAATTGAACGGTGGCACACTGGGAAGTCCAAGCAGCCCCTTGATCTTTACCAATGCCGGCCGGGGTTACGGAACCCTGAATCTTAATGGGACGGATCTCTCGATTGGCACGCTTCAGGGCGGTGGAGGTACCATTCTTAACAACAAGGCGGGAACCACAAACGTCCTGACCATTGGCACGGGGAACTTTGGCGGCAGTGTCTTCCATGGCCTCATCAACAACGGCGCAGGCCGGCTTGCTTTGCACAAGGTCGGCAGCGGCGCAATGACGCTGGCGGGAACCAGCGGATTTACAGGCGGCACGTTGATCGCAGGCGGCACCCTGCAGCTCGGTGACGGATTGTCGCGCAACGGAAGCATCGGCGGCGAGGTGACCAACAACGCTGCGTTGATCTTTGCGAATCCCCTGATTCAAACGTTCTCTGGAACCATTCGCGGCAGCGGAGCTGTAACGAAGAGAAACGCCACGCGGCTGACGTTTTCGATGCCCTGCAGTTACACAGGTCCGACGACGATTGAGGCTGGCACGCTGGCGCTCAGCGGCATTGGTTCGGTGAGCAACACCGCCAGCATTTCGATTGCGGCTGACGCGGTGCTCGACGTCATGTCACGCGCCGACCAGGCCCTGACGTTGCACAATGGGCAAAGTCTTTTGGGCGGCGGAAATGTGAATGGATCGCTGCACGCAAACGTCGGATCCACGATTCAGCCGGGACCCGGCATCGGAACGCTGACGATCCAGGGCGGCGTGACGCTCAAAGGATTGGTCTTTTTGCAACTGAGCCGCGCCACTGAACAGAACAGTGATTGTCTGGCTGGCACGGGCATGATCGAGGGCGGCGGCACGCTTACCGTGGTGAACGCGGGCGAGACGCTTGAAGCTGGTAATTATTTCAGATTGTTCAACCAGCCGGTGAGCGGGTTTGCATCGGTGAACCTCCCGTTACTGAATCCAGGATTGATGTGGGTTGACCGGCTTGCAACCGATGGAAGTGTTCAAGTCGTAGCCAGCGCGGCGGTCGATGCAACCGCAGTCCAGCTCAGCGCCGCTGAAGGCGGCCTGACAGTTTTCTGGCCAGCTGATCACGTCGGATGGCGTTTGCAGGTTCAGACGAACGATTCCGTCACCGGCTTGACGGGTGAATGGATCGACGTTCGGGGTTCGGTCACCAATTCATCGATGGGTGTCCCTGTGGAACAATTTGGTGACAACGCCTTCTTCCGCCTCGTGTTTCCGTAAGGCGGCCGGGATTTTCTGGTGTGTTCTGGCGCGGCCGCGGTTCTGCGCCATGGCCGATTTAATTATTATGCGTAAATGGATTCAACTGGTTCTGGGTGCAACGGCCATCAGCTTCATGGCCGCGACAGTCACTGCGGCTGAGTGGTCTGCAAAGGAGGCACGGCTGATGACGCGCTGGGCGGAGGACGTTTCGCCTCGGAACGCACACCGCGAATACCCTCGCCCGCAGCTCGTGCGCGATGATTGGCAAAACCTGAACGGGCTTTGGGATTACGCGATCACAGGCAAGGACGCGGGGCGGCCCGCGGCCTGGGACGGCAGGATTCTCGTGCCGTTCCCTGTCGAATCCGCGCTGTCCGGCGTCATGCGCCGCGTCACCGAAACCAACCGCGTCTGGTATCGCCGCACGTTCAGCCTGCCGCGCAAATGGAAGCAACATCGCTTGATGCTGCACTTCGGGGCCGTTGACTGGGAGGCCGTCGTCTACGTGAACGGCAAGGAACTCGGCACGCATCGCGGTGGTTACGACGGTTTCAGCTTTGATATCACGGACGCCCTCCGCCCTTCCGGCGAGCAGGAGATAGTCGTTGCGGTTTTCGATCCCACGAATCGCGGCAAGCAACCGCTCGGGAAGCAGTCGCTGAATCCAAACAGCATCTGGTATGTGCCGACGAGTGGGATCTGGCAGACCGTTTGGATTGAGCCCGTCGCCGAAACCCATTTGAAATCGTTCAAGGTCGTTACTGATATTGACCAGGGGACAGTCACGTTCGACTTCAACAAGGCCGGAGCAAATGATGCAAGCGTAGCGGTTACGATTCGTGATGGACGGCGCCGGGTGGCACAGGGCAGCACGGCCGGAAGCAGGCTTACGCTGAGGGTGCCGAAGGCGAAACTCTGGTCGACCGACACTCCGTTTCTCTACAACGTCAAGCTGACCGTTCACGCGAATGGGCGGCGGGTGGACGAAGTGGACAGCTATTTCGGCATGCGCAAGATAGCGCTGGGCCGCGACGAATACGGCATCGTTCGGTTGTTCCTCAACAACAAGCCGCTGTTCCAATACGGCACGCTGGACCAGGGCTTCTGGCCTGACGGGCTTTATACTGCGCCGACGGATGAAGCGCTCCGGTTCGACATTGAAATTACCAAGCGCCTCGGCTTCAACATGGCTCGCAAGCACGTGAAGGTGGAACCCGCGCGCTGGTACTACTGGTGCGACAAGCTCGGATTGCTCGTGTGGCAGGACATGCCGAGCGGCGAAGCTCATATCCGGTCAGACGAACCTGACATTCAGCGCACTCCCGAGTCGGCCGCCCAGTTTGAAACGGAACTGCGTCGGATGATCGAAGGATTCCAGAACCACCCCAGCATTGTGATGTGGGTTCCGTTCAATGAGGGATGGGGGCAGTTCGACACCGCCCGCATTGCAGCGATGGTAAAGCGGCTCGATCCCACACGGCTGGTC
Source organism: Verrucomicrobiia bacterium (assembly GCA_035629175.1). Classification (NCBI taxonomy): domain Bacteria; kingdom Pseudomonadati; phylum Verrucomicrobiota; class Verrucomicrobiia; species Verrucomicrobiia bacterium. Next base: position 102,965 of record DASPIL010000076.1, read on the forward strand.
AACAGCGTTTCGGGCTGGGCCGACCGTGGTGTTGGAGATGTATTCGACTGGCACAATTATCCCGGCCCCGCTGCGCCGCCCCGCGAGGATAAACGCGCCGTTGTATTGGGCGAATTCGGCGGCCTTGGGCTGCCGATCAAAGGGCACACGTGGCAGGATGAGCAGAACTGGGGTTACGTGAATTACGCCGACACCGACGAACTCACGAGTGCTTACCTGCGACTGCTGGAGAAACTGCATCCGCTCACGGGCGAACGGGGATTGGCGGCGGCAGTCTACACGCAGACGACGGACGTGGAAGGTGAAGTGAACGGGCTCCTCACCTACGACCGTGAAGTTGTTAAGATGGACGCGAAGGTGATCGCGGAAGCTGCGCGCAAACTATACTCCCCGCCGGTTATGACCCGGACATCTGTCATCGTTCCCGCTGCCGATTCAGCCGCGGCGGTCTGGCGTTTCACGACCAACGCACCCGCCGCTGATTGGTTCACGACAGGATTCAGCGATGCTGGCTGGCTGCAGGGGCGCAGCGGGTTTGGCACCACGAATACGCCTGGAGCTATTGTGGGAACCACCTGGAACACGCCGTCGATATGGATGCGGCGCGAGGTGAATCTCACGGCCAGCCAGTTGCGGCACCTTCAGCTGTGGTTGCACCACGACGACGACGTGGAGGTCTACGCGAATGGAAAGCGAATTTTCCGTTCCAACGGGTTCATGCGCAATTACGAATCGGTGCCGTTGTCGCCCGGCAGCCGCGGAATGTTCAAACCCGGACGCAATGTCATTGCCGTGCATTGTCGTTCTCAAATGGGCGGGCAATTTGTTGACGTCGGATTGGTCGAGGTAAAACCGGTGAACGGAAACTGAGCGATGCGGGTTTCGAAGTTAGTGGGAATCCGCCCCCGCGCCCGGGCGCTCGGGGTCGTCGTCGCAATCACCGTCGTTGGTTTCAATGCAAGCGCGCAAATGCTTGGGGAACCCGTGGCCAAACGATGGATGCCTGCGGACATCCTGAACTGGAGCCCGGGCACCGATCCTGACGCGGCCTACAACCGCAGTTCAGTTCCGCTCGCGCCGCGCATTTCCAATCCCGCGCTGAACTTCAATCCGCACGCCCGCATCAATGAAGCGCGGGTGATGCCGCTCGTGGCATTTAATTCCACCCCGGTTGTTTCATCGCAGGGTTCGCGCACCACAAACTTCTACGCAGTCAATTACTGGCAATACATGCATTCGCTCGTCGGCTGGGGCGGTGTCATCTATACCCCGCCTGCGCACATTGTCGACGCGGCGCATCGGAATGGCGTGCCCGTGACAGGCACGGTCTTCCTGGCTCCTTACGTGTACGGAGGAAACATCCAATACGTGAATCAGTTCCTGCAGAAGAATGGAACGAACTTTCCCGTTGCGGACAAAATGATCGAGGCGGCCCGCTACCTTGGGCTGCAGGGCTGGTTCATCAATCAGGAAACCGAGAATGGAAACGCGGCAATCGCGAATGCCATGCGCGACTTCATCCTGTACTTCCGCGCGAAGGCGCCTGAACTCACAATCCAATGGTACGATTCCATGGTTGAAGCGGGGCATATCTCCTGGCAGAACCAGCTCAATTCACAAAACGACTGGTATATGAAATGGGGCGCGAGCCCGGTTTCTCATGAGATGTTCCTCAATTTCTGGTGGGGCTCAAATTGGGGGGATTCAACACGGATACCGAATTCGCGGACACATGCGCTGAGCCTTGGGCTGAATCCTTACGACATCTACGCCGGCATCGACACGGAAGGCGGCGGCTATCACACCAGCGGAATCGACTGGAACAATCTTTTTCCCGAAGGCCAGCCGCATCGGCTGTCCCTCGGGATCTATCGCCCCGAGTGGACCTTCAATGCGTCATCCGGATTTGCCGATTTCCAGGCGCGCGACAACCGCTATTGGATCGGTCCCAATGGCGATCCTTCCAATACGTCCAGCGCCGAATCCTGGAAGGGCATTGCGCATTACATACCCGCGAATTCGCCAGTCACATCCCTGCCTTTCGTCACCAGCTTCAACACCGGAGTGGGAACCAACTTCGTGGTAAATGGAGAATCCGTGATGAGCGGCCCATGGAACAATCTCAGCCTGCAGGACATCCTGCCGACATGGCGATGGCTGATTCGCAGCAGTGGCGCGAAGCTGACGCCGACGCTCGATTGGAGTGATGCCTATCACGGCGGAACGGTCTTGCGCTTCAATGGCACGCTGAGCGCCACGAACCACGTCCTGCTGTACCAGGCGAGCCTGCCGGTGTCAGTCGATACGCAGCTGCGTGTGGCGTACAAGGCGGGCAGCATCGGGGCGAGTCGAATGGAACTGGGCGTCGCGTTCGAGGATAGTCCTGAGACGCACGAGTTTTTCCCTGTGCCTGCGACGACGAACACAGGCTGGAACCTGGCGCAAGTGAGTCTCGGCGCCCATGCGGCACGCAGGATCGCAGTGTTGTCGCTGCGGTTCGGCGCGGCGGTTTCGGTGCCGAATTATTCAATGAAGATCGGGCAGCTCGCTGTCTTTGACGGCGCAGTCACCACGCCCGCGACGGTTTCGAATATCGCGATTGACCGCCAATACAATTTGGGCTGGACCAACTACGCGTTGCGGTTGAAGTGGGACCACGCGATCGATCCCGTTTATTACTACAATATCTACCGCCGCAATCCGGACAACTCGCGCAGCTGGCTTTGGGCGACGCCAAACAACGTCGTTTACCTGCCGGCACTCACGCGCCGAAATAATGAAGCGGTCACGGCGATTGAAGTGGAAACGGTGGGGCGGGATTTCGGCGTTTCAACTGCAACGTTCGATTTTGTCTGGATCGACCCCGAGACCGTGACGCTGACTGCATCCGACTCTGCGGGGATGTCGAGCTTTGACAACGGATTGAACTGGTCGGATGGATTGCAGCCCGCAGCAACCAATTTATATCTGGTCGGCGGCGGATTGAGCCTTCGCACGCCTGAAACAAATTCCAGCGTGACGTTTCAGGGTGGCGCTTTAGTCGTGACGAATGGCGGCGCATTGCGGCTCAAGGGCACGTCGAACGGCAGCGTGACAACGATCGGGCAATCCCCGGGCGCGGGTCTTTTTCTTGCCAATGGAATCGTCAGCGATTGGGCGAATCGCCCACAGACTTTATCGGGCTACATCAACTTGGGGGATGGCGGTGGTACATTCGAGCCGCAGTCCAGCACCCTGACGGTCGCGTCCGTGATCACCGGCAATGGCCCATTGATCGTGGATGGCCCGAGCGGCATCACGGGTGGGACCGTGGTGCTGGCTGGTGCAAACGCCTACAGCGGCCTCACTGTCTTGAATGCGGCGAACACGCTCCGGTTGTCGGAATCAGGCACGCTCGGATCCGGCGCGAGTTCATTGGTCTTCAGCAACAACGCGGATCGCGGTTTCGGCACGCTGGATCTCAACGGCCGCAACGCTGCGGTTAACCATCTGATCGGGCCTGGAGGCTGGATTCTGAACAACGGCGGTGGCAACGCAGTTCTCACAATCGGCGCGAGCAATGCAACAGGCGGACTTTTTACAGGCGTCATCACGGATCACACCATGGGTGATGGAACCATCGCGCTCAACAAGACCGGTTCAGGCCTCATGACGTTGGGTGGCGCGAGCAATGTTTTCGGCGGCGGGCTGAATGTGACGAGCGGCACGCTCATCATCAGCAATGCGTCATCGGTGGTTGTCGGCCACGGCGCGGGTTCGCTCGGCGTCGCTTCCGGACCCGTGGCGGAAAGTTCCATGATTGGGTTGCTGGATGTCATCCACACCAAACACTTTGCTGTGGATGTGGATACAATCGCCGTCGGGACAACGACTGCCGCGGGAGGAAGCCCGGCCATCAACGGCGGTTTGAAGCTCGGAACGAACAGCGTGCTGAGAGCTGCGGAATCCATTGTGGTGGGTGACATGGACAATGCCTTCAACACGCTCGTCCAATCCGTCACGACCGCCCCGAACGGCGTCACGATCGTCAACACTCCGAACCTCACGATAGGCGGCAGCAAGGCGAGCGCGTCGTTCACACTCGGCGCGGGTTCCTTGTTGCAGGCCGGCACCAGCAGTGATCGCACGAGCTTGCGCCTGGGTGTTTCGGCGGGTGGTGGAAGTGGCACGTACACGGGCAACTTCAATGCGGCCGCAGGCATTCTGAAGGCGTATCTGCGTCGCATCGAACTCGGATTCCTCAGCAACGGCAGCAGCGGCAACGAAAATGGATTGCTCACCATCAGCAGCAATCCATCGAATCACCTCGACATTGCGGGGTCCGGCATTCTGGTCACGATTGGCCGGTTCATCAGCGGCAGTGGCGCAGGCAAGGCGACAGGAACGCTGACGATTGGCAACCTCGACGCAACCAGCGCGATCACTTCGACGGACAACAGCGCTGCCATTCTTCTCGGTGCGACTGCGAATTCATCGGGAACGTTGAATCTCAATGGAGGCACCCTGACCATCACGACTGCAGGGCCGGCAATCTCTGGCGGTGCGGGCACGAGCACGCTGCTCTTGAATGGCATCACGCTGAAGCCTGGCGTCAACAGCTCCGCGTTCATCACCAACCTGACGACGGCGACTGTCGGTGTGAACGGCGTTACGTTCGACACTTCCGGATTCAACATCGTTGTCGCGCAAGCTCTCGGCAATGGAGGTGGCGGGGTTCGCAAGTTCGGAATGGGCATGCTGACCTTAACCCGTCCAAACGCCTATGTGGGACCAACGTTCATTGGTGAGGGAACGCTGGCGCTTGCAAATCTCGGAGCCATCGCCAGCAGTTCCGTCGTGGTGATTTCGAACGGGGCGGTGCTCGACGTAGCCGGGCGCGCGGATCAGATGCTCACCATCGGCACGGGCAAAACGTTGCGGGGCAGCGGCACCGTCGTCGGCCGCCTGACGGTTTCGTCGGGAGCGATTGTGCGGCCTGGCGATGCCATCGGAACCCTGACGGTTCACAGCAACATCAACATGAGCGGGACGGCCCTGTTGGAGTTGAATCGGACCAACGCGCCGAATGCCGATCAGATGGTTTCACTCAGTGGATCCATTTCGGCTTCCGGCCCGATCAGCGTCGCGAACCTCGGCCCTGAGCTGGAACCCGGTGACACCTTTCTGCTGTTCAATGTGCCCATCACCGGAGTTCCTGCGCTCGACCTTCCCGCACTGCGCCCTGGCTTGGCATGGACGAATTTGCTCGGCGTAAACGGAACGATCGCTGTTGTGCAAACCATGGCGACGACTCCGACGAACATACAAATGCGCGTGTCGGCCGCGGCGCTGACATTGTCGTGGCCGGCAGAACACATTGGCTGGCGGCTGCAGGTGCAGACAAATGCGTTGGGAGCGGGCCTGGGATCTCATTGGTACGATGTCTTCCAATCGAGTGCGACAAACCAGCTTATTCTGCCGCTCGCGATCGATGAAGGCTGGGTTCTATTTCGCCTCGTCAGGCCGTAACGCGGCGCCCCGATGACTCAAAGGGGATACAACAAACGAAAAGCTTATGCGTAAACTGATGCTGTTGATTTTGTTTCTGACCGCTGGCACTGCGATGGCCGCGTCGTTGTCGGTTGCAGGCCTGCGATGCGAATACCGCGAGAACCCGATTGGAATCGATACCCACGAGCCGCGACTCGCCTGGGTTCTTGAATCCAACAAGCGCGGCGTGCGGCAAACCGCGTATGAAATCCTCGTTGCGACGAGCGAGGATCAGCTGAAGCGGGACCGCGGTGACCTGTGGCAGACCGGGCGCGTGGAATCCGATAACTCCATCCAGGTCGTGTATGGCGGGAAGCGCCTTGGCAGCGGCGAGACCTGTTTTTGGAAGGTCCGTGTGTGGGATCAATCGGGAGCAGTGTCCCCGTGGAGCAAACCCGCCCGCTGGACCGCTGGGCTGTTCAATGCCGGTGATTGGCAGGCCCGCTGGATAGGACTGGAACGCACTGCAAATCCAAACGACAGCGCAGCGGTCCTTCATCGCCTGCTGGATCTTGAAGGCTGTTCATGGATATGGCTGCACGGCACCCGACCCGGCGATCAACCTTCAGGCAAGGCTTGGTTTCGCAATACGTTTGACCTGCATCAGGGCGCGGTTAAGGCAGCGACATTCGTCCTCACTGCGGATGATCGATTTCAACTGTTCGTCAACGGAAACGCAGTGGGATCGGAACATCGGAACTGGAAACAGCTCGCCAGCCGCGATGTGTCGTCTCACCTCAAACCCGGCCAGAATGTCCTCGCGATTGAAGCCGAAAATTTCGGAAACAATCCCGCGGGCTTGATTGGCAAGCTCGCGATTGTGTTTGCCAATGGCGCCACACAAACGATTGCGATCGACGGAACATGGCAGAGCAGCAATGTCGCTGCGGCGGATTGGATTGGGGCAAGTTTTGCCGGCCCGGGATGGCAGTCCGCCTCCGAGGTCGCGGTTTATGGGGATTCGCAGTGGGGCCGGCTGGAGCGTAACGCGATGTACCCGGCTCCGTTTTTTCGCAAGCCATTTGCCGTCACGAAGCCACTTTCCCGTGCGATCGTTTTTGCATCCGCGCTGGGCGTTTATGAATTGCACTTGAACGGAAAACCCCTCGGGAACGATGTGCTGTCGCCGGGTTGGACCGATTTTTCGAAGCGGGTTCACTACCTCGGCTACGATGTCACTGAGCAAATCGCGCGCGGCGAGAACGTGATGGGGGCGATTCTCGGCGACGGCTGGTACGCCAGCTATCTGGCCTTCATAGGCCGGCGCAATTATTACGGCAGCGATCCGCGTTTGCTTGTGCAGTTGCAACTGGAGTATCGCGATGGAACCCGGGAGATCATTGGCACCGATGAGACGTGGCAGGGAGCTGTTGGCCCGATTCGCGAAGCGGATCTGTTGATGGGCTGCGTCTACGATGCGCGCGCAGAATTCAACGGGTGGAACCGCCGCGGATTTGCCGCGGAGGGTTGGCAGCCGGCAACAGTGGATTCAGCCGTAAAGGTGAACGTGATGGCGCATCCCGGCGAACCGATGCGGCGCACGCAGGAAATCCGTGCCAGGGCAGTAAGCGAACCGCGACCGGGGGTGTACGTCATTGACTTTGGCCAGAACCTTGTGGGTTGGGCCCGCGTCCGCCTGCATGGGAAGGAAGGGCAAAAGGTGGTCGTCCGGCACGCTGAGATGTTGAATCCGGATGGAACGCTGTACACGGCCAACCTGCGTTCGGCTGCTTCGACCGACACTTATATTCTTTCCGGGAAAGGGCCCCGCGAATTCGATCCCATCTTTACCTTTCACGGATTTCAATACGTTGAAATTACGGGAATTGATTACCGCCCGGAGATATCCGACGTGACAGGCGTGGTGGTGCATTCTGATTTGCGTCGGACCGGCTGGTTTGAATGTTCGGAACCGCTGGTGAACAAGCTTGTGCTGAATTCAATCTGGGGTCAGCGCGGCAACTTCCTGGATGTTCCGACCGATTGCCCGCAACGCGACGAACGCGCGGGCTGGACGGGCGACGCGCAGGTGTTCATGAAGACCGCGTGCCTCAATCTGGACTCGCCTGCGTTCTACACAAAATGGCTGCGCGATCTCTGTGAAGATTCACAGCGCGCGGATGGCGCCTTTGGCGACGTCGCACCCCACCTGAATGTTGTCGGCTTCGGCAATACCGGCTGGACCGACGCAGGCCCCGTCTGCGTGTGGCGCATGTTCGAGATGTACGGTGATATGCGGGTCCTGCGGGAACATTATGATGCACTCGTGCGGCACACGGATTACCTGGTCAATTCGAGTACCAATCTCGTGCGCGACACAGGCTCGTTCGGGGACTGGCTGCGGCTTGCCGGCCCGCAAAAATCCGATGCCATTGGAACGGCGTACTTCGCCTACAGCGTGCAGGTGATGACACGGATCGCCCGCACGCTTGGACGGCAGGCTGATGCCGAGAAATTTGAGAAGCTCGCCAATGACATTCGAGACGTTTTCGTAAAAAAGTTCGTCAAGGCAGATGGCCGCATCCTCGACAGCAGGAATGAAACGGGCCAGACGCTATATGCGCTGGCATTCGGGATTGATCTTTTGCCTGAAGATATGAAGAAGCGGGTTGCTGAACAGTTCGTTGGCAGCCTTGCAAAAGAGAACAATCACATCGCCACAGGTTTTCTTGGAACGCCATTCATCCTGTTTGCCCTGCAGAAGGCAGGACATCCCGAGCTCGCATATCAACTCGTGTTGAACCGTACGTATCCTGGATGGCTGCAACAGGTGCTCTGGGGCTCGACCACCATGTGGGAACGCTGGGATGGATGGAGGCCTGACAAGGGCTTCCAGGATCCCGGAATGAACTCGTTCAACCACTACTGGCTCGGGTGTGTGAGCGAATGGCTTTTTACTCAGGTGGCAGGCATCGACACAGCCGACGGCGGTTTTGGCAGAATTGTGATTCGCCCCGAATTGGTGAAGCCCTCACAAGGATTCAATTGGGTGAAGTCCAAATACGTTTCAATCCGCGGACCCGTTGTCAGCCGCTGGAAACGGGAGGGCGATGCCTTCGAGCTCGAGGTTTCAATTCCTGCAAACAGCACGGCCTCAGTGCATGTCCCTGCAAGTGATGCAGCAGGAGTGACGGAAGGAGGAAAGCCGGCGACAGGATCTGCGGGAGTAAAGTTCATCAATATGGAAGCAGGGAAGGCTGTATTCGAAGTGGGATCCGGCTCGTATCGATTCCGTTCATCGGGGATGGAAAAATTAGGACTGTGATTTTGAGAAGCATCGAGGGCCAGTTTGCGGGCTGCTGTTTAGACTGGCCTCTCGGCACGCCCCGCCGCCGCGGATTTCGAATTGACGCGCATTGAAGTTCACCTTGCGCCCGCGACGCCTGCATTTCTCACCTTCAACACCGGCTCGCTTGGCGGCGCGATCTAGGATGTGATCCTTTGCCGTTGCAGGCCCGTTCCAGCCTTCGCTATTCTCTGTAGCGTGCCGCACTGTATGTACCTCAAGTTTACATTCCTGCTGCTGGTCTTCAGCGCTGGCGTTTCGAATCTGTATTCAGCGGAAGTTCTTGTCCGGACCGAAACCCCCGTGCGCAAGGTGGTTCGGCAATACGCACTGACGTCGGCGAACGACTTCCTGCAGCGCGATCCTCAGGATTGGCGGCTCCTTGCATCAAATGATGGCGGCAGAACCTGGGCGACTCTTGACGTGCGCGCGGGTGAAGGTTTTTCCGAACGACATCAGCGCCGGGTCTTCAGCATCGCAAACACAAATGCCTTCAACCTCTACCGTTTGCAGATTGATCGGGTGCGCGAACCCAAGGCCGCGAATTCGGTTCAACTGGCGGAGCTCGAACTCATCGGAGAAGACGACAACGGAAGTTCCATGCCGATCCTCGCCGACGTAATCAGCGCGCAGGGCGACAACCCGCCGCTGGAAAGCGTGGCCCAACTGTTCGACGGGCAAGTCGAAACGAAATGGCTCGATCGACCCGCAAATCGTACAACGTGCGCGTCCTGGGTGCAGTGGCAGTACGTTCGGCCCGTGGGAATCACTGTGACAAACATCGCGCAGCTGGTTGCGCTGCGGGGGCGCGCCAGCGAAGGGTATGTCGCGCGTTTGGCCGTCGTATATGCGGGCGAAAGCACGCGTTCTGGATTCGTTGAGCTGCTCGACAACACCGGCGCACTGGAAATTCCCGCGCCGCCTGAACTGCTTGCCTGCCGCCCTGCGCAACGTGTCACGATCGACGCGATCACCGCGGTCGTGGAGGGAGAACCCAGTGTCACCCAGTGCCGCGTGCAGGTGGCGGACACGGCGATTCCAAAAGGCCCCCGCAAGGTGATTCTCGAGGAGCCGCTGGAAGAGGGTGAGAATTTCATCTGGGCGGAAGTGGAAGGCGAGATCCAGCGGGTTCAGGACAACAACGGAATTGTCTTCCTGGAGATTGCCGACGGGGAACGACAGCTGCCAATTCGGCTGCGCCGCACTGCGATATTTGATCCATCGTTGCAGCCGGGGATTTCGATCCGCGCCCGCGGAATTGTTCGCGCCGGATTCGATGTGACGGGAAGGTGGGTGGCGTCCTCGTTGTGGGCCGCAGGTCCCGAGGCGATTGCACCGCTTGAAAATGAGGAAGCGTCGGCTCGTTCATCGAGTGTCATTACAAAACCGCGTCGTCAGCCTCTGCCAGGCATTACGCGCATCGGCGAGATCCGCGCATTGAGCCAGCAGGTCCTTGCCTCACGCCCGCATGTAACCGTTCGGGGGGTGATCACGGGTTTGATTGGAGCATTTGTCCAGGATGACACGGGCGGAATTCAGGTGGCTTTCAAACCGGAAGACAGCCGGCGATTGCGCGAACTCGGACAGTATGTGGAGGTGGTTGGCTGGCTCGGATTGAGCGATGCGTCGACGCCGATTATCTCGGCAGATCGGGTCACAGTCCTTGGCCCCGGCCGCCTGCCCAACCCTGAACAACCGCATTGGGAATCGCTTGCCAGCGGCCGCGAAGACTCTGTCTGGGTGGAAATGCAGGGCGTTGTGCGGGCGACGGACGGGGCGCATTTGCTGACGAACTGCGATGGCCGGCAGGTAACGGCCAGCCTGGGTGCCGCGGCGGCGCCGTTGGTTAATCAGCTGGTGGACGCATCGGTCCGAATCCGTGGAGTGGCAGTTGCAGCGCTGGACGATTGGGGTCGAATGCGCGGTGTGCATGTGCTGATCCCTTCGTTGGAATACCTGGATGTGGAACGAAATCCTGATCCGCCATTCTCGCAGCCCGTTCAACCCGTTCGCAATCTCCTGAAGGCGGGCGGCGCAGGGACGCATGCGCATCGCGTGCGCGTCGCGGGTGTGCTCACGTTCCAGGACGGCCAGCGGCTGTTCCTGCAGGACGAAACCGGGGCTGCAATGGCGATTTTCAAACAGGAGGTGGCTCTCGACTCCAAATTCGGCCGATCGCAATGGTCCTTCTGGCGGACCCCCAGCACACCTGCCGCGCAGGGTCGCACAAAACGATTCATGCCCGGCGACCTTGTTGAAGTCGTTGGCTTCCAGGATTCCCACGGCTATTCGCCGGTGCTGACGGAAGCTCTGGTGCGGCGTGTCGGTTCCCGGGGTGATGTGGCAATCCGCGAGATCTCTGACACGAGTTTCGTCGACTGGAAATTGGATGCCATGCTCGTTCGCCTTCAGGGTTCCCTCGTGGGGCAGCAGGTGCGAGGCGAGCAGGTGGTGCTGGAATTGGTTTCGCATGGGCGGACAGTCCAGGCATTCATGCCCGCTGGCTTCGGCGAACTCCAGAATCTCGCGGCCGGGTCGGGCCTGGAAATCACGGGCATCTGGCAAATGGATCCCGTGCCTTATGCGGAACTCGGACGCAGCGTCGGCGCGGTGCGCGTCCTCACGCGTTCGCCCGCGGATGTTCTCGTGCGCTCCCGGCCTTCGTGGTGGACAGTGCAGCGCGCGCTCACAGTCGTCGGGGGAATGGCTTTTGTCCTGGCAGCGGCGTCGGTCTGGATCACCCAGCTGCACCGAAAAGTTGAGGAGCGCACCGCGCAACTCGCCAGCGAGATTCACAAACGCGAACGAACGGAAAAGCAGCGGGCGCTTGAGGAGGAACGATCCCGGATTGCTCGCGACCTGCACGACGATCTGGGCGCAGCGCTGACGCAGATTCGGTTTTTGAGCGCCATCGAAAGCCGCGATGTGGCAGTGCCGAGTGGAACTCGTTCGCGGCTCGAGCAGGTCTCGGAAAAATCCCGGCAGCTGGTCGCTTCGCTCGATGAGATTGTGTGGGCCATCAATCCGGCAAATGACTCGCTGGCAAACCTCGCCAGTTATCTCTGCCATGTTGCCGTTGAGTTGTTTGCCACCACGCCAATCCGATGCCGGCTGGACGTGGAGGAATCGCTGCCGCCCCTTTCGTTGACGACCGAGGTGCGGCACAATGTTTATCTGGCCGTGCGCGAGGCATTAAATAATGTGGCCAAACATTCGAAGGCGACGGAGGCGTGGTTCAAGCTTCGCTGCCGGGACAATGTCCTGGAAATTTCGGTTGAGGATAATGGGCAGGGAATCCAGGGCCTCGCTGCTGTGGATGCCGGCGAAGGTTTGCGCAATATGCGGCAGCGAATGGAATCCGCGGGAGGCCATTTCGCCTGTGAAAGTCGCGAGAATTCCGGCACGGTTTGTCGCATGTCCCTGCCCCTCCTGCAGACCGTCGCCGCGAATCCCACGATTGCCAACGGCAACGGAAACGGGGCAGTTAACCTCGACCGTTGATTGAGTACTGATGACCCGCATTGCCATAGTTGAAGACAACCGCGAATTCCGCAACACGCTCTCGCGTTACGTGGATGAGGCGCCGGGACACCGATGTGTCGGCGCGTTCGGTTCGGCGGAGGAAGCGCTGCCCGCCATTCCCAAGCTTGCGCCCGATGTGGTGCTCATGGATATCCATCTGCCCAACATGTCTGGTGTGGCGTGTACACGGCGTTTGAAGGATGTGTGTCCCTCCGTGCAGATTCTGATTCTAACGGTGTACGAAGATAGCGAGCGCGTGTTTGGTGCGCTGAAGGCAGGGGCAAGCGGTTACCTTCTGAAGCGCGCAGACCCGGCGGACATTCTGCGCGCCATCCAGGAAGTGAAGCAGGGAGGAGCCCCGATGAGCAGCCAGATTGCGCGCCGTGTCGTTCAATCGTTTCGCGACGAAACTCCGCAGGATCCGCCGCGTGTTGAGAAGTTGTCGCAGCGCGAGGAGGAAATCCTGCAGGAGCTGGCGAAGGGTTATTCGACCAAGGAGATCGCTGATCGCACGTCGGTCAGCGTCAACACTGTGCGCACTCATCTTCAACACATCTACGAAAAGCTCCACGTGCGTTCACGCACGGAGGCAGTGCTCAAGTACCTTCAATAGGCTGTCATTTCGACAGTCGCTGAGGGTTTTCGCTGGAGGATCCTTCGTTGGCGCGTGTTCTCGGGCAAAATCATCCATTTGCATTATGGAAGCATTTGCCTGGCGGTTTCACTCTTGGAACAGATCGCAAATGCTGCCGAGAAAGAATCTCAGCCCCCGCCTCCAGTGACCCACTCACGGGTTGGCCCGCTCTGATGCCTGGCTGCAGTTGCAGGACGATCGGAAAACCAAACGAGCACGATGAAAACTTCAATGCTGCGCAACCTGCTGACCGGCGCGAGCGTCGGTCTCAGCCTCCTGGCATTCACCCCTGTGGCGAAGTCAGCGACATTTCAATGGACCAACACCACGTCGGGGGCGTTCACCGACGCGTCCAACTGGACAAACACGGCGTCACCATTTGGAAACGGGGTGCCCGCGACTGGCGACAATGCCGTCAACAATATTGCGGGATCAACAACGCTGATCAGCGATGGCGATTTCGTTGCGGTTAACAACCTTCAGCCAAACGAGGGCGCGCTGTCCATGACGGGTGGCGAGATTACCGTGAATGCCCTGCAATTGATCGGCCCCGGCAGCATCACGATCAGCGGAGGCACCGTCACAGCTGCGGTGGACACACGCATTCAGGGCGGGGGAACATGGACGATCAACGGCGGAACGTTGAATCTGCCGAAGATGGTCGTGGGCGCGCAATCGGGCGCAGGCAACCAGTTGATCGTTTCCGGCAGCGCCTATGTAAATCAGAATCAGTCGGGTGGCGGGTCAGCGCTGTGGGTGGGCGGTAATAACGGCGGCTCGGGTTCCATGGTGCTGCGCGACAACGCCATCTGGATCAACTCCAATGCAAGTCTCAACGGCGGTGATGCCAATCCAATCGTCGTGATTGGAAACACTGGTTCCGGGCAGGGCACCTTCACGATTCAGGACAACGCCACCTTCAGTTACCAGAACGTTTTGCGGCTTGGACGCAATGCCGGCAACACGGGGACGCTTAATCTCAACGGTGGAACCATGACTGTGCGCGGGATCGAACGGCAAAGCGGCGCCGCCAGCGTGAATGCAAACGGCGGAACCCTGCAGGCCGTTGCCGCGACAACGAACTTCTTCATCAATCTCACAAACGCGGTGAACCTCGCTGAAGGCGGGCTTCGATTTGACACGGCAGGATTCCCGGTTCGATTCAACAACGCGTTTGGCGGGGTCGGCGGGCTGACCAAGCTCGGGCCTGAGACGCTCACGCTCGCGGCCGCCAACTCTTATTCCGGTCCGACCGTTGTCGATTCAGGCACGCTGGCCCTTGTGGGCGCGGGCGCGATCAGCAGCAGTTCGGCCATCGCGGTGAATGCATTCTCGACGCTCGACCTCGCGGGCCTCGCTGCTCCGTTCGTTGTCCCAGGCACATTGACGCTGAATGACGGAACCTTGAACGCCGATTTCACGAGCACGAACATCACAGTGGGAACGTTTGGAACAGCAGGCTCCGTCAATACGATTAACATCACCGGTCTTCCTCCGGTAACGTCCATCCCGGCGCGAATCACGCTCATCAAATACTCGAGCGCGGCGCCGGGCCTGGTTGATGGCGATAACCATTTCACTGCGCTCACGGCCAATTACCCAACAACCGGGAGCCCGGTCGCGCATCTCACAAACAACGTTGCGAACAAGTCGATTGACCTGGTCATCACGAGCATGATTCTTGCGCCCGTCATCACGCGCGACCCGCAGCCCGACAGTGCCTATCCCGGATTTGCAGCGCACTTTTCAGTGGAACTCGAAAGCACGAATTCTCCTGCATATCAGTGGCGTCGCAACGGCACGCCATTGAGTGACGGTGGAACCATTTCGGGTGCGAACGAGGCCGTCCTGGTCCTGAACAATGTTACTGCCGCCGACCTGGGCAACTATGACGTGGTCGTCACCAATGCCAGCGGCATGGATATCAGCGCGATTGCGGCATTGACACTTCGCTCACCGACAGGGTTCGAGGCCGCGGCTGTGAGTGAGGATCCCACCGCGCTCTATCTTTTCAACGAGACGAGCGATCCGACATCCGGCACCGCGGTGGCCCACGATTACGCGGGCGATCACGATGGACTGTATGGCGTCACGGCCCAGAACGGCCTTCATGGCATCGCTGGCCCAGTGCCTGCGCTGGGATTCCCGGGATTTGAGGATTCCAACACCTCGCTGCGTGTCTCCGGTTTTACGCCGGATTCGCACGTCGTGATTCCTCCGCTCAACCTGCACACGAACACCGTTACCTTCGCCGCCTGGATCAAGCCCGGCCTGCCGCCTGCGAACGCGGGTCTGATCTTCAGCCGCAGTTCGGGAACAACGGCCGGCTTTAACTTCACAGGCAGCGCCGATGCAAATGGCCAGCGAACGCTGGGTTACACCTGGAATAATGAAGGCGGGACCTTTAACTGGAATTCGCAAATCGCGCCGCCTTCAGAAATCTGGTCTTTCGTCGCGCTTGTGATCACGCCGACAAATGCAACGGTTTACGTGTTTAACGCCAACGGACTGCTGGCTTCATCACAGAACTATAATCACGTCGTTCAGGGTTTTGCAGGGAACACCTACATCGGGGAGGATCCTTTCTCTGGCGGGAACCGGCAGTTTGATGGGTCGATCGACAGCATGGCGATTTATCGCAAGGCACTGACACAGGACGAGCTTACAGCGCTGTACGCCGCGGGTTCGGGGATTTCCACGTTTGCCCCGACGATTTTTGCGCAGCCCGCGACACAGAGCGTCTACGAGCAACAAACCGTTCGCCTCTCGGTTGGGGCAAGCGGTTCCCTGCCGCTGGCTTATCAATGGCAGCGGTTCGATGGCGTCAACTTTGTCGATGTCTCAAATGGCGGCCGATTCAGCGGAGCAACTGGTCCATCACTCACGATCAGCAACATCACGCCCGCCGACGCAGGCGATTACGTGCTGGTGGTTACGAATCTGCATGGACCGGCCATCAGCCAGCCGGCGACGATTTCAGTCAATCCTGTCAGTGCAGCCGAGGAGATCACGAACTCCGTGGTGCAGCCCGGGGGCCAGGATTGGAACACGGGAAGCGCCTGGAGCGATGGCCTGGCTGCGAATGTGTCGGCAGTTTCGAAGCCTGGCAGCACGTATCACGTGGTGGTGGGCGGCGGGTTGCGCACTCCGAACACGACAGCGAGCGTTACTTTCCCCGGTGAGGTGCTCACCATTTACGGCAGCGGTGTCTTCGATTCAACCCACGCCGGGATTGCATCGCTGATTTTGAAAGGTCGTGGCGCGGGTGAAACCGTGTTCCCGCGGTTGGTCATGAACGGAGGCCAGATCCTGTCGTTCACGGATAACAACGATCCAACGAGCCTTGGAGGCGAGATCGAGATCGCGGCCAACACGCCGATTTCGGGATCAACGACGAGCGGTGGCCGATCGATCACGATCAACGCGAAGCTCACAGGCAGCGCAACGATTGAATACCGCGGTTTCCAGAACGCGACTTTCCAGCCAAACGCGAATACTGCACTCAATGTGGCCGGAGCAGTGAACACATTTAGCGGAACCTGGAACGTCCTGGGAGGAACGCTGGTCGGCAGCGCCGCAGGTTCGCTCGGCACGAATTCGATCATTGTTGAAACCAATGCTGCATTGCAAGCGAGTTACGATATTAACAGTCCGGCTGCTACGCTCACCTTGAACGGGCGTTTCAACCTGACGCGAAATCATACGTTCGGGTCGGTCACTGCCGGGGGCATTGTGCTTGCAGCAGGAACCTACACCGCTGCGCAGCTGACAGCGGCTTACCCAAACCACTTTCCGGCCACGTGGACAGGCGTGACGGGCGCAACCGCGGAAACATCAGCCACGGGAAGTCTGACCGTCATTGGCGGAGGCACCGCGGCAACACCTGCGAACCTGACTATGTCCTTCGGCGGTGGCGCGCTGTCACTGTCCTGGCCCCAGACGCATCAGGGCTGGGTTCTGCAGGTGCAGACTAATTCGCTGGCCACGGGATTGGCTTCAAACTGGACGGATGTCCCCGCCAGCGCATCGATGACATCAACGAACATTCCCGCGACGCCAGGTAATCCCGCAGTGTTCTACCGCCTGCGCCGTCCCTGAGGCGTCACTTAATCCGTCTGTCGTGCGGCTGCGTTCCAACGCAGCCGCACTTGAGAGTTATGACGACACCGAAATCTCCACGTCACGCATTCACCTTGATCGAGTTGCTGGTCGTGATTGCCATCATCGCCATCCTTGCGGCCATGCTGTTGCCGGCCCTCAGCAGGGCCAAGCAAAAGGCTGCGTCCGTTCAATGCATTTCGAACCTGAAGCAGACGGGAATCGCCATTGCGATGTATGTGGAGGATAACGGCGATAAACTTCCAGGACCTGCCCTCACTGGTGTCAGCTCCGCCTATGGCAACAAGCCCGATCATCCCGATCCCAAAGCACAGTACGGAAACTTCGCTTTTTATCTCGCGAAATACATGGGCGGCAAGGATCCGGGCTCAATGGGCAGCGTGCAGGTGAATTATCTTCCGGCGATGTTTTGTCCGGGCTATGGAAAGTTCTCCAAGGAATCGCCCAATGAAGCAATAACCCGCGTTAATTACGCCCTGACGGTAGGCCACTCAAACGGGAACGTTCGCGTCCCTTCGCATCCGGTTCCGTTCGGCTATCCGAACAGCCCTACCGGAACGCCCCATGCGCCGATGAAGCTCGCGGCTGTGAGCGGCTATGGGCCGTTGACGGACATCTATGCCGTGTCCGATGTTGACCGCAAGCTGCTTGGCGGTGGCTGGCAGAACCTTGCCGAAAGCTCGAATCACGGCATTACTCGCAATCGACTTTACTTTGATTGGCACGTGAAAGCCTTCAAGGGTACAAATGTAAATGCAGTCGCCAACTGACCACCGCAGTGTGACGGAAGCAGATTCTCTGGAGCGCCGGCCGATTTTGGAAACTGACGGCAGAGAATCAATGGAGGCTGGATCCCCGGGAATCTCGCGGCGTTCGTTTCTAGGCACCACGTCAATCGCGATCACCGCCGCGCTTGCCACGCCAGGGTTCGCGATGAGTTCTGAAACGCGGCGCAAGGTCGACGTATGTGTCTATGGCGGAACTTCGGGCGGAGTGATTGCCGCCGTTGCTCTCGCCCGTCTTGGCCGTTCTGTTCTGTTGATCGAAACGACCCGTCATCTTGGCGGCATGACAGCGGGCGGCCTGGGCTGGATCGATTACGGTCGCGCGCCAACGATCGGCGGCTTGACGAAAAAATATTTCGACAGCGTGCGAGCATACTACGCCGCGTTGAATGTTCGAAGCAACGGCTGGAGCGTCGAGCCACACGTCGCCGAGCGCTTGTTTGAGAAGCTGGTTGCTGACAACCATGTTGAAGTCATTCGCGAGACGCGCCTGAATTCGGTCGGGAAATCGCGACGCCGCATTCGCACCATTACTCTGGACAAAGCGCCCGTGGATTCCCGGGGCGCACCTTCGCCCCGCCCCTTGGAGCGCCGCTACCTCACAATCGAGGCGTCCATGTTCATTGATTGTTCCTACGAAGGCGACCTGCTCGCAGCAGCGGGCGTGACGTATCGCACCGATCGTGAGGGGCGTGACGAGTTCGGCGAACAGCTCGGGGGCGTGTGCCTTTCCGCGGTGTTCAGCGATCGCAACGAAGGCGGCGGAGCGGCGCGCCGTTCTGTGAAGCATCCCGTGCGTCTGGATCCCTACAGGCGGCCCGGCGATCCCGCAAGCGGCCTGCTGCCGCTGGTATCCAAGGCCTCGCTCGGCCGCGAAGGCCGGAGGCATGCCGGAGTTCAGGCCTATAATTTCCGGCTTTGCCTCACCAGGAACGATCCCATCCCGATTGCGGCGCCTTCGAATTACGATCCAAATCGATTCGAACTCGTGCGTCGTTACATCACTGAGGTGGAACGGATGGGCGATCCGCTTGAGCCGGGCGACCTGTACTTCAATTTCGGCCACAGGATTCCCCGCAATCATCCACGCCTGCTGAAGATCACGCAGCTCATGCGTGGCAAGACCGACGTGAACAACGGCCTTTGCAACATCTCGATGGATTTTGCCAGCGGAGGCTCCGAGCGGTATGCCGAGGGCAGCTGGGCTGAACGTGCGAAGATCTGGCATGCGCATGAAGAGTATCAGCGAGGATATCTCTATTTTCTGCGAACGGATGAAGGACTGCCTGAATGGTTGCGTCGAGAAATTGCCGCCTGGGGCCTGCCGAAGGATGAGTTTCAGGACACAGGCGGCTGGCCGACGCAGCTCTACATTCGCCAGGCGCGTCGCATGGCCAGCAGATTCGTGATCTCGCAGCCGCATTGCGAAAACCCGGCCAAACGCGACGACTCCGTCGGGATGGGCAGTTACTCCCTCGATTCCCATGTGGTGCAACGCCTGGTCCATCAAGGCATCGTTGCGCATGAAGGGTATTTTTATCGGCGGATTGGGGAGCCGTATCCCGTTCCGTATGCAGCCATTGTTCCGCGTGAAGACGAATGTGAAAACCTGCTCGTCACATTCTGTGTGTCGACCACGCACGTCGCGTTTTCGTCTGTGCGGATGGAGCCGCCATTCATGATCCTCAGCGAGTCCGCTGCGCTTGCAGCCGACCAGGCGTTGCAGGATGGGACAAGCATCCAGCGGGTCAACCTTTCCAAACTTCGCCGGCGTTTGCTGGACGCAGAACAGATTGTTTGAGTTTCATGATGCGAAGAGCCGCCGGAATCACTGGCGGGCGGCCGTGGTCCCGGGCACGGTGTTGAACAGCGACGACAATTTCGTTTCGCTGCTGCCGGGTGAATCGCGCACAATTCGGGTGGCGTTCAGCGACACGGCAGCCGAATTGACACCGGTTCCGCTGCTTTTGAGTTGGAACGCGGAACGCAAATGGCATCGACCGAAAACAGATTGAGAAATCAATGAAATCAAAGCTGGAACTTTCAGGACTGCGCGCCGCGTTGTTGCTATTAATCGGGGCGACGCATTTGCTTTTTGCATCTCCTGCGCACGCCTTCACTGCGACTGACGCCAAAACGCTTTTCAAAGCGTATAATGATGCTTTCTATTTCGAAGCGGGGACAAACGGGTATTACAAGGAATCCACCGAGGGCGGGAAAACTTACTTCTGGGAGCGCGCAGAACAGTTGGAAATGATCCTCGATGTTTATGAACGCTCGCGCGACCCGAAATGCCTCACCCTGTTCAGCAACATTTTCAATGGATTTTTGAGTGATCACACCAGCAACTGGCGAAAGAATGATTTCAATGACGACATCATGTGGATGGTCATTGCCTGCTCGCGTGCCTATCAGCATACGGGCAACCCGGTGTTCCGCGACGTGGCGAAGCAGAATTTTGACATGTGTTTTGAACGGGGCTGGTCGGCGGACCTGGGCGGTGGACTCTTTTGGAAGGTCGATAATCTCTCGAAGAATGCCTGTGTGAACGGACCAGGGGCGATCGCGGCACACCTCCTTTATCAGATTCACGGGGACACAAACTACCTCGCAAAATCGGAAGCAATGTTTCAATGGCTGCGCGCGACGCTGTTCAATACAAACACGGGTGCTGTCCACGACAACATCAATCTTCGCGGAAACAGGGATCTGCGCACCTACACTTACAACCAGGGAACGTTTGTCGGCGCAGCCAATCTTCTCGGCCGCACGAATGACGCGCTGCTTGCTGCTGATTACACGATGAATGTGATCAGCCGCGGCGGGTTGATGCCGCGTTATGGTGAGAGCGGCGACGGGGGAGGATTCAACGGCATCTGTGCGCGCTGGATTTCGAGGTTCATGGTCCAGCGGGGCCTTGAGAACCGCTATGGTGGCTGGCTCCAATATAATGCCGAAACTGCATGGGATGTTCGTCGTGCTGCCGACAATCTTTCGTGGCCGCGGTGGCGCCAGCGCACACCGCAAACAACCCTTCATTCCTGGGCGTGCAGCAGCTCGGTCGTGACCATGCACGCCGTGCCGCCAACTGAAGGGCCTGGCGGGATCAAATATCCCGGCGTTGTCCCGCGAGACCGTGCTTCCAGGACGGATGCGGCCACGAGCGGATTGCCATCGGAATTCAGCTGGACTGGAAATGCAAAAGCCGCCGATGGTTCGCTCATCGCTGTCATCAAGGTGAACACCGAAGACACCCCGGATCTCACCGGCTGGGGCCGCCGGGCGGGCGAGTTGTGCGCCGAGTGGTATCCGCGGATTTCAGCGTTGCTTGCGAGCGATGGATTCACCCCGCCGGACGATGTTCGGCTGACATTCCGCAACGACTACGACGGGGTGGCCTCCACCCGGGGAAGCCGCATCGATATCTCAGCCCATTACGTTCGCGGTGCCACTAATGATTTCGGCATGGTTATCCGGGAGTTGGTTCATGTGGTGCAGGGTTACCCGCGGAACCGGAATGCGAGCTGGGTGGCGCAGGGTTTGGCGGAGTACGTGCGAATGGTGCATTTTGAGCCGCAGGCATCTCGACCGCGGTTCGATCTGGATACGACGGGCTACCGCGATAACCCGAAAGCGGCGGCGTGTTTTCTCGAGTGGATCGAGAAGCACCACGATTCAAAAATAATATCTGAGTTGAATCGTGCTCTGCGTGCCGGGACGTTTCGGCCAGCCCTTTTGGAGCAACGAACAGGAAAGCCTCTCGAAGCGCTCTGGAATGAATTCAAAACAATACTCCACAGCACAAAAGCATGAAACGTAAATGCTTCGCAGCCTGGGTGCTGGTTTTAATGACCGTGGCAGGCGGGTGCGTCACGAATTCAAGTCGGGACGCTGCGCGCAACTATCTTCACGCCTTTCCCCCAGGTGCATCACCGCAGGAAGTCGGCACGCGCGTCGCCAGGAGATTTATTGCAAGCCCGCATCCGAACTTCGGGAATCCGAATCCGCCTGGAGAAATCACGTACCCGGAAAGCGTCGCGTGGTGGGGCGCCCTGACCTTTGCCGACCTATCTGGAGATACTGCCCTCCGGCAACAGCTCGTCAGCCGTTTTGAGCCGCTTTTCAACCAGGAACGAAAACTGGTGCCGCGTCCGGGGCATGTGGATGCAACCGTCTTCGGGGCTGTCCCGCTTGAGATTTATCTGCAAACCGGGGATGGCCGCTGCCGCGAGCTGGGCCAACGATTCGCCGATGCGCAATGGCAAGCGCCTGAATCTGCGCGCAATCGGATGAACGCTGAGCTGCGGAGCTGGGTCGATCAGGGTTACAGCTGGCAGACGCGGCTGTGGATTGATGACATGTTCATGATCACGATGATCCAGGCGCAGGCATTCCGTGCGACGAAAGATCCTGTATACATCGATCGTGCCGCCCGGGAAATGGTGTTGTATCTGGAAAAACTGCAGCAAACGAACGGCTTGTTTTATCATGCACCCGACGTGCCTTTCTTCTGGGGCCGCGGCAACGGTTGGATGGCGGCAGGCATGACTGAATTGCTGCGCGCATTGCCTGAGTCACACCCCCACCGCCGGGCAATCCTGGCCGGATATCGGCGCATGATGGAATCGCTGCTTCGGTATCAATCCGGCACCGGCATGTGGCGCCAACTAGTCGATCATCCAGAGTCATGGCCCGAAAGCTCCTGCACGGGGATGTTCACGTTCGCAATGATCACAGGTGTGAAGTGTGGCTGGCTGGAGGCGGAGATTTATGGGCCTGCCGCACGGAAGGGGTGGCTGGCGCTCATCGGCTATATTGATGCGAACGGCGACGTTCGAGATGTCTGTGAAGGCACAAACAAAAAGAACAGTCTCAAATACTATTTGAATCGGAAACGCCTGGTTGGCGACATGCACGGCCAGGCGCCGGTCCTTTGGTGCGCCTCGGCACTCCTGCGGTAACGATCCGAACTCGTAACGCCCATTCTCCCTTCCCCCGCGTCCGAACCCTTCACGGCTCCACCATTTGATGGATTGTAATTTTAGGCGGAAGCGGTTCTTATCCATGCATTCTGCCTATGAAGCCGCAATACACCGCTCCCGTTCGCCGCATCGATCGTTCCTCCACTGGCTTCACGTTGATCGAACTTCTCGTGGTCATCGCGATCATCGCCATTCTTGCAGCGATGCTCCTTCCCGCGCTCGCAAAAGCCAAGAGCAAGGGGCAGCAGATCGCCTGCCTCAACAACCAGAAGCAGCTGCAACTCTGCTGGTTTATGTACGCCGGAGACAACAGGGATCTGTTGATCGCGAATCCTAAAGGCGGCAACGGATGGATCCGAGGCGACATGCAGGACGCTGCGGAGGCCGTCAACACCCGCCTGCTCGCGGACGGTCTGTTGTTCCCTTACAACAAATCGGTTGGAATCTACCGCTGTCCGGCTGACATCGGCCGGTCAACCGCCGGCATCAGCTTTCGCGTGCGCAGTTATTCCATGAATTGTTACATGAATGGAAACGATGTCACGCGCGAGAAGCTGAACACCCCTGCGACGGCCTACCGCGTTAATCTCAAATTGAATGACATCGTCAAACCTCCTGCGTCGTCCGCGTTCGTCTTTGTCGAAGAACATGAGAGCATCATTGATGATGGCCATTTCGGTTTCGTGGCGGAAGGCAACACATGGTACAACCTTCCTGGCATGTGGCATCGTGGCGCCAACTTCTCGTTCGCAGACGGGCATGCGAGCTTCCGCAAATGGGTGAATCCTGAAACACTTCGCCTTCGTACGAATCCGTCGACTGACACATCGGCGAGCAAAGCTGATCTGCGCTACGTGCAATCGATAACCGCGACGCGTTGAGTTCACGGAGTGCGCTGCTCGCTGTCAGCAATTAACTCCGTGAGCCCAATCGTTCCCTGGCGTCGGTCCGTTGGGACTATCCGCTCTAGCGGCGAAGCTTTGCAGTCTTGTAAGTGAGCAAGGCCGACGGGTCGCCACGGCCGAATCAAGGTTGGATTGAATCATGTCTTCCATGGCCGACTCGAACGGGTTTCAGTGGCGTGATTGAATCCAGTGATACATCCCTTTCAGCAGGGCGCTCAATCGGGCAGAGAACGGGTTCTCTTGCGCCGCGACGGGCACTTCCGTGTACGCGAGCCTCTCATTGCGGTACACGTCCAGGTGGTTGGCTCTTGAGCTGCATTCCTGGGGATTGTCACTTCGGAGATCGGTTTCGATCGGGTTCATTTGGGTTCTCCTTTTTGTGTTGGGTAACGGCGGCGTTTCATTCGGCAACGCCGCCAATGGGTGGGTGAATCGTTCGAACAACGCGTCCCGGCTTGTGCGGAAAGCGTTGTCAACCTGAGTCGGATGAGTGGGATTTCAGTTTTGGTTTAAGGCCGAACCCGGCAGGCCGGAAGGTGAACTTGAGTTTCACCGGCTGGATTCGGAGTGTGCGGTCTGGTTTGAAGCTCCTTCGAAGGAGTAACTGACTTTGATAACGACGAACGGTTCTCATGGCTTTTCCTTTGTTGAGGGTTAACGAAAGTCTCGGGCTGATAACTTGGAGCTGGATTCCCAGCCCTCTGGAAGTGCTTCTTAACGTGGGGTGTTCACCCTGCCACATTCAAAAGCGGAAATGGAAAGGGCCGAAAGCGCTGTTGCACCTCCAGCCCGTGGCTATCAATAAAGAACAATCACCTCTTGCCAGCTTGCGCTGCCAACCCGCGGTTTCACGGCGGCTGTTTTGGTGTTTGAAGGCACACCTCCTTGAAGCCTTTAATATGTAAAAGTGATTGGAACGTTGCCGGCATGTCGTGGTGCCTGAAAATTCGCATCAACGAAGCGGCCATGTTTGGCCGTCGGAAGGCAGCCGCGCGTAATCGCTCCGCGTGGGCACAGCCCACCGGCGGAACGTTGCCTCGTTCCTGCGCATCCGTTGCGGTCGCGTGTTGTTCGCGACGCAGGCGGGAGACCCGGCTTCGTTTGGAACCGTCAGACATCATCAAGACGTCGCTGAAATCTGTTCACTGTTGGTCTGCCTTTCGTTTTTGGCACTACACGGCCGGTTAGCGGCAATAAAAAAACCCTGCTTCCTTTCGGTAAGCAGGGTTTTGAAAATTCTCTTCGATTTCTCTAGCTGCTTACCTCCTGTTGATCCAATCGAACGTTCGACATGCGCGATGCGTAGGACTTGGATGCGGCAAGGTTATGAACACAACCTTGACGGGCCAGGGTACGACGTACCGAGGCCGCGATCCCGAAATTGCGGGATGCGGTCATTGCTGTTGTGTTAATATGATTTCTCATCGAACGTGCGAGACGAATACTACATAGAGGCGGTTACAGTCCAGTAATAGTTTTGCCAGGTGCCGTATCTTGAATTGAAATTTCCGAATTGAATGATGTATGCGACAATCCCGAATCGGTTCAACAGGAGCCCGGGATTGCTTTTCGTTGCGCTGGCGTTTAGCGTTCCGGCGTGAGGCTTGGCCTCAAATGCGTCCGTAGCTCAATTGGATAGAGCTTCTGACTTCGGATCAGAAGGTTACAGGTTCAAGTCCTGTCGGGCGCACCATTAAAACAGGGTTTCCACCGCTTTTCCGCCATCCCAGGATCGTCTCTGTGCTGCGAGTTGTGCTGCAGCCCACATTCTCTCTGAGGAATGTGGCCACGCACTGGTTTTTCCCCCGCCCAGGGGTGCCGAGAGGTCAAGGCGAGTTAAGGGGGAACGCAAATCCATCGAGCCTGGTCACTCCCCGCGAACGTGGTGCCTTCTGATCCAAAAATGAACCATCTCCCGCTTGTTGCTCGATCTGAATGGATTGACGGAACTGCGCGTCGCCGCTCTCTGGCTGGTTCTCCCTGGGATGCCGTGTTTGACAGTTCGAATCCAGATGCGGGCTGGAATCGCTGCGTTTCACGTGATTCCCTGTTCCAGCATGGCTTCGGCGACTTTTCGGAAGCCCGCAATGTTTGCGCCATCCACGTAATTGACGTATCCGTTTTGTTCTCCGAATCGAACGCACTGGCTGTGGATTGCCTTCATGATCTCGCGAAGGCGGCGGTCGACTTCCTCGCGGGTCCATTGAAGGCGCATGCTGTTTTGCGTCATCTCAAGGCCGCTCACCGACACTCCACCCGCATTGGCGGCCTTTCCAGGACCAAAGAGAATTTTCTGTTCTACGAATAAATGAACGGCTTCGAGAGTGCAGGGCATGTTTGCGCCTTCCGCAATGCAATTGCACCCATTCTTCAAAAGTTCGCGCGCGTCATCGACGTTCAATTCGTTCTGTGTGGCGCATGGCAGCGCCACATTGCACTTGATGCCCCAAGGCTTCCGCGCGGACAGAAACTCGATCCCGGCGCGCGAAGGGAATTCCTTCAAGCGGCCGCGCTGCGTCAGCTTGAAGTCCTTCAATTCGGAGAGCAGTTCGTCCGTGAAGCCGTTCGGGCAAAACAGCGTTCCCTCGGAATCCGACAGCGTCAGCACCTTTGCTCCAACTGCCATGGCGCGCTCGGCGGCGTGCAACGCCACGTTACCTGACCCGGAGACGACCACGCTGCGGCCGTTGAGCGAAAACCCGCGGGTCCGCAGCATGTCTTCGACGAAGTAAATCAAGCCATACCCTGTGGCTTCCTCGCGAATGCGGCTGCCGCCCCAATAAAGCCCCTTGCCGGTAAATGTGCCGCTGAATTCGTTTGCGAGCCTGCGGTACTGGCCAAACAAATAGCCGACTTCCCGGCCGCCAACACCGATGTCGCCTGCTGGAATGTCGAGGTTGTCACCCAGGTGCCGATGGAGTTCGGTCATGAATGCCTGGCAGAATCGCATCACTTCCTCGTCTGTCTTTCCTTTCGGATCAAAATCCGCGCCGCCCTTTGCCCCGCCAAGCGGCAGGGTGGTAAGCGCATTTTTGAATGTTTGTTCAAAGGCGAGAAACTTCAACGTGCCCAATGTCACAGATGGATGAAATCGCAAGCCGCCTTTGTAGGGTCCAATGGCGCTGTTCATCTGGACGCGGAATCCGCGATTCACCTGTACTGCGCCTGCCTTGTCAGTCCAGGTCACGCGAAAGAGAATCGCGCGCTCCGGTTCAATAATGCGCTCGAGAATCCCTGCCCGGCCAAACTTCGGATTTTTCTGCACGAATGGCCAGACTGAGCGGAAGACTTCGGTCGTAGCCTGATGAAACTCGGGCTCCGCAGGATATCGCCGCCTGAGTTCTCCAAGAAACTTTTCGAGATCATTGTGTTTCGTCATATTAAATCCGTTGCTCCTTCCATGGTCCGGAGGTGCCGCGCTTCAAACATCGCGCTCCAACATCGCACAGAGCTGTGGCTCGCACGAGTTGTCTTGATGCCGGCAGGGCTGAGCGTTTGTTTTCACAGAATGCGGTTGCCGCCCAATCAGCTCGGGTCGTGCCAGCTCCACACTTCCCCCGAGCGATCGAAACACGTCGCTATGATGCTTCAGTTCAGCCGCGTCTGAAAAGGCGGTTGAATTCGTGCCGACGCCGGCATCTTTTGTTCCGATAAACAGCCACCTTGTGGCTGCGGACCGCGTGTTCCGTGGCGCTTGCATGAAATTTTTCATGGCACAAGGCTGGCTAGTTGTTCTGCATGACCTTTACCCATTTTATGCTCGCTCTCGTTCTGTTGGCATTGTGCATCGACATCATCATTCGATTGGTGATCGCTGCGCGTCAGCGCGACAAGATGATCAGGGATGTGCTGGACACGATGACTGAACCGGAATCAGTGACTTCCATTCAGACCCCGGCGGGGGCCTCGATCAATGGCCTGGGCATCCATCTGCTGCGATACTTTCAGCAGTCAACCGCGTCGCGCGACGTGTTGTCGGTTCTCGCGGAAGCCCCGGAAGTGATGACTGAACGCGCGCATGTAAATGCGGTGGATCACCTGCGCCGGGAGCGGAAGAAGGGCGAGCTGCCTTCAGCAGCAATCCTGAACGGGGCGAGGATCCTGCGCGGAGCACGGCTGGCGGAACACCTCGGAAGCGGAGTGCAGGTGACTGATGCGGGGCGGCAGCTTAATGAGGCGATTCAGCAGCCGTTCCGGCCAGCTTTGAACCGGGATTTTGTGGTGTCGCCAGCGTGAGTGATCTCAGCTAGCGTCCCGCGCGACGATGATACTGGACTCCCGAGTGCGGTTAATCCAGCTGCTGATCGCGGCTGTGCTCGTGATCGGCGGATTGGTCTGGGCGGAGCGGGCTGCATGGCGCCAGATCAGCAACCTGCGGACGCAACTGCAGGAGGCGCAGGTGAAAACGAGCCCGCAGCCGGACCCTGTTGATGCTTCCGAGTTTTTTGCTGAGGCAGAGACTTCGCTCAGGCGGCTTCAGCAGTTTCTATTCATCACCCTGCTGGGACTCGCGGCGTGCGGGATCCTGATCATGGTGCTGGTGTATCGCAGGACCATTGCGCCCCTGCGAAGCAACCTGACTCAAAGCCTGGCCGTGATTGAGCGCCACGAAAAGCTGGCTTCACTCGGCGTGCTGGCGGCCGGCATCGCCCACGAAATTCGCAACCCGTTGACGGCCATCAAGGTCCGCCTGTTCACACTGAAGAGCAGCCATCAAGCAGGAACGTCAGAGCATGAGGACCTTGAAGTCATTCGTAATGAAATTGACCGGCTTGAAAGAATCGTCAGCGAGTTCCTGCAGTTCGCGAGGCCTGCTGAACCCAATCTCGAAGTGGTGTCCATTGAAAAACTTCTGCGCGAAACATTGCAGCTGCTGGAATCGGAATTGCGCCGCAGATCCGTTGAAATTCGCCTGGTGCCAATCGAAGGTGGCTGGGTGAAGGCGGACGCCGACAAAATCAAGCAGGTGTTGATCAACCTGGTTCAGAACGGCGCAGAAAGCATTGAACACGGTGGCATCGTGACGCTGGCGGCGCGGACTGATTCGCGGGTCCTGGGCGGCGCGTTCAAGCCAGTGGCGATCATCGAAGTGTCGGACAATGGATCCGGGATTGCGCCCGAAACGCAGAAGCGCCTGTTTGATCCGTTCTTCACAACCAAGGAAGAAGGGACAGGGCTGGGGCTGGCCATCGCGGCCCGCATTGTTGAGAAGCATGGCGGAGTGATCGAGTACGAAACGGCCCCGAACCGCGGGACCACTTTTTCAATTATTTTACCGCTGGCACACCGTCATGAAAACGAATTCTAAGGTGTTGATCATTGAAGATGACCGGAACATCGCGACGGGCCTGCAAAAGGCTTTCCGCGCGAATGGGTATGATGTCTCGTTGCAGCACCGGGGCGACGATGGCCTTGCGGCAGCGATAGCCGATCGCGTCGACGTGGTGATCACCGACTTGAAGATGCCCGGTCTCGACGGACTTGAGCTCGTGCGCCAGTTGCACGCTGCCAAGCCGAAGTTGCCGATCCTGCTGATCACTGCTCACGGAACCACGGAGACGGCCATTGAAGCAACCAAGTGGGGAGCGTTTGATTATGTGCCGAAGCCGTTTGACGTCGAGGAGCTTTTGGACCTCACGGCGAAGGCGCTCGAGAGCAGCCGATTGATGTCGGAGCCGATTGAGATGGGAGACACCGAATCGCCGCGCATGTCGATCGTCGGCAAGAGCCGGGCGATGCAGATGATTTACAAGGAGATTGGCAGGATAGCGGCTGCGTCTGCGACCGTTCTGATTCGGGGCGAGACAGGAACCGGCAAGGAGTTGATTGCACGCGCGATTTACCAGCACAGTGATCGCTCCTCGGCTCCGTTTATTGCGATCAATTGTGCCGCGATCCCGGAGAACCTGCTGGAGAGCGAGTTGTTCGGCCACGAACGCGGCGCGTTCACGGGAGCGGATGCCCGCCGCATTGGGCGTTTCGAGCAAGCGAATGGTGGCACGTTGTTTCTTGATGAAATCGGGGACATGAACGCCAACCTCCAGGTGAAATTGCTTCGGGTCCTGCAGGACCAGAAGATTCAGCGGCTTGGGGGGAAGGAGACCGTTGCTATTGACGTGCGAATCATTGCGGCGACCCATCGCGATCTGGAGGAAGCCATTGCTGAGCGGGCGTTCCGTGAAGACCTGTTCTACCGGCTGAGCGTGGTGACCATCAATCTTCCGCCGCTCCATCAGCGCGCTGAAGACATTCCCGACATGGTTCGTTACTTCCTCCGCCGGTACGGGCCTGAGGCGGGAGTTGGCTCACCATCGATTACTCCCGAAGCAATCGCATACCTGCAGAAGCAGCCGTGGCCCGGGAACGTTCGTGAGCTCGAGAATACTGTGCGCAAGGCGCTGTTGATCGCACGCGAATACACGATCGGGCTTGAACATGTGAAAGACATCCTGGAGAAGAATCCGATGCCGAACAGCCCGCTGCATCAGACGCACCTCGCGTATGTGACGCAGCTGATGGATCGAGTGGAGCGAGGTGAAGTTCAGGAGGCGTTTTCCGTCATGTTGCGCGACCTTGAGCCGCAACTGTACGCCCAGGCGATCGCTCGGGCGAACGGCAATCTGACGAAGGCGGCGCAGTGGCTTGGGGTCACACGGCTGAAAATGCGTGAGAAGCTCAAGGAGTTTGGCCTCCACCCGCAGCACGGGGGCGGTAGCGGGCCTGACGAGCCGGCGTTGTGAGATTCCTCACAGCAGGAACATCGCCCCTGCGGCTGCGGCGAGGTCGGTTTGATCGGTAAGGTCTCTGAGGGATTCGGGTTTTTACCTACTATTCACGGGTGCAGTCCATGCAACGATGAAAAAGATTCATCAATCCTCCTGCAGGAGCAGCACGATCGAACGCCGTTATGAAATACCGAAAGCTTTGGATCTCACTGGCCGCCGTAATCATTGGGTCTTTGGCCGTGCTTGGTTATTACGGCTGGGAATTATACCAGGTGGCGCCTCCGATCCCAAAGCGCGTTGTCACAGCCAGCGGGAATGTTGTTTTCACCGAGAAGCAGATCCGCGACGGGCAGAACGTCTGGCAATCGATGGGAGGCCAGGAGGTTGGCAGTGTGTGGGGCCACGGTGCCTATGTCGCGCCCGATTGGTCGGCTGATTGGTTGCATCGCGAGCTTGTCTGGATTCTCAATCACTGGGGTCAAGCCGAGTTCAGCAGGAACTACGAGGAACTCGATGCGCCGACACGAGCATCATTTCGTGAACGGCTGAAGCAGGAGGTGCGGCGCAATACCTACGATCCCAAGACGGGCGACATTGTGGTTTCAGACCTGCGGGCGCGTGCGATAGCCGACGTTGCGAAACACTACACTGCTTTGTTCGGCGATGACCCGGAGCTTGAGAAGCTGCGGGACGCGTATGCAATTCCGGCGAACTCTGTTCCAGACCCTGAACGCCGTGCCGCAATGAATGCGTTCTTCTTTTGGTCGTCGTGGGCCTGCGCCACGGAGCGCCCAGGACAGGCAATCACTTACACCCACAATTGGCCCGGCGAGGACCTGATCGATAATCGTCCGACGGGCGACATCGTCGTGTGGTCGGTTGTGAGTTTCGTGTTGCTCCTGGCCGGCGTGGGTGCGCTGGCGTGGTACTTCGCGGTCCAGCGGCATCGCGAGGAAGAGGAAAGTGACGGAGAATCAATCCCGGAGGAGGATCCGCTCCGTTCGCTTGATCCTACGCCGTCGATGCGCGCGACCCTCAAGTATTTCTGGGTCGTGGCGGCGTTGATTGTCGTGCAAGTCCTGCTGGGGGCGGTCACTGCCCATTATGGTGTTGAGGGATCGGGATTTTACGGCATTCCGCTTGCAGAATGGCTGCCTTACTCCGTGACGAGGACGTGGCACACGCAGCTGGGGATATTTTGGATTGCTACGGCCTGGCTTGCGACGGGTTTGTTCGTGGCACCTGCTGTTTCGGGATACGAACCAAAGTTTCAGCGTGCCGGGGTCAATTTCCTGTTTGTCTGCCTCTTGATCATCGTGGCGGGCTCAATGGCCGGTCAGGTCCTGGGGGTGCACCAGAAGCTGTCGTTCAGTGCGAATTTCTGGTTTGGACACCAAGGCCTTGAATACGTTGATCTTGGACGTTTCTGGCAGCTGTTCCTTTTTGTGGGGCTGTTCGTTTGGTTGTTCCTGATGGGACGCTCGCTCTGGCCGGTGTTGCGGAAGCCCGGCGAACATTGGCAGTTGCTGGTACTGTTCTTCATTGCGTCGGCAGCCATCGCTGCGTTCTACGGCGCGGGGTTGATGTGGGGCCAGCAATCCAATCTGGCTATCATCGAATACTGGCGTTGGTGGGTCGTGCACTTGTGGGTGGAGGGATTCTTCGAAGTATTCGCAACGGTGGTCATCGCTTTTCTTTTCGTTCGCATGGGACTGCTGCAGACCCGCAGCGCCACGCGCGCTGTGCTCTTCTCAACGGTCATTTTTCTTTCAGGCGGAATGATTGGAACGTTTCATCACCTTTACTTCAGCGGGACTCCGACCGCGGTGCTCGCGTTGGGTGCCACGTTCAGCGCGATGGAAGTGGTGCCGCTCGTGCTGATTGGGTTCGAAGCTTATGAAAATCTGACGTTGAGCCGCGCGCGACCCTGGGTTGCGGCCTATAAGTGGCCGATCTACTTTTTTGTTGCCGTCGCTTTCTGGAACCTGGTTGGCGCGGGATTGTTCGGGTTTTTCATTAATCCGCCAATTGCCCTCTACTACATGCAGGGACTCAACACCACTCCAGTGCATGCCCATACGGCGCTCTTTGGTGTCTACGGGATGCTCGGCATCGGGCTCATGTTGTTCTGCCAGCGCGGATTGACGAATGATCGCCTTTGGAAAACCGGCCTGCTCTCATTTTCGTTCTGGTCGATCAATATTGGCCTCGCCTTGATGGTGCTCCTCAGCCTGCTCCCTGTCGGCCTGCTGCAAGCGTGGGCCAGCGTGGAACATGGAATGTGGTACGCCCGTTCCGCGGAATTCACGCAGACCGGATTGATGGACATCCTGCGCTGGATGCGTGTCGTCGGGGACACGATCTTTGCGATAGGCACCGTGACCCTCGGTTGGTTTGTGCTGGGCCTAAAAACGGGCTGGTCACTGCAGCCGGGCCACACGTCGGTCAGGATTCCCGCCGACCTGCGCGCGCGCAAGTGATGCACCGCAACTCATTTTGCGCTGGCGTGGATTCATTAGTGGGGGAGGCCGATGCCGCGGGCGTGTGCGAGGTATTCGCCAATCTCGCGCGGCCCTGCAACGAAGAAGCGGCCGTTCGCCTGCTGCACCTTCAGATGCGGTGGCAGGTTTCTAGGCTCGGAGCCAACAACAAGCACGGGGCAGCTCTGGTTTTCTTCTCCGAGCAAGGAGACGAGTTCCGGGCGCGGACGTTCAAAATCAACCCAGCGGACTTGAATGTCCTTTTTCATGGCCGGATAAAATTCCAGGAGGCCTGCCATCTCCGCGCATCCAGGGCAGAAGTATGTTTTGCCGCGATCATGAAAACCGGGTTTCAGCAGATACAGCGTGTCTTGTTCTTTCATAAAATTCGTCAGCGAACGATTACACGTCGCGAGCCATGCGCGTGGCACAGGTTGCCTGTTCGATCCAGCCGGGCCACATTTACGACGCAAGCTGTCGCTGGAAATGGAGGATATATATGGACGCGAAACTGGAGGCAGTCAAAGGCGCAGGCCGTCCATTGCCGGGCGCGCAGTCCGATTACGATCCGTTGATGGAATTGGTCGGCGACGCAACATTCGTGCTGCTCGGAGAGGCGACGCATGGGACACACGAGTTCTATCGTGCACGGGCCGACATCACAAAGCGCCTGGTTCAGGAAAAGGGCTCCAATGTCATCGCATGGGAGGCGGACTGGCCCGATGCCACGAGAATGAGCCGATTTGTTGGCGAAGGCCGCGATGTGGATGTGCACGCCGCACTGGCGGACTTTGAACGGTTTCCAGTCTGGATGTGGAGAAACCAGGAAATCGCGGATCTATGCGGATGGCTGCGTGATTACAACAGCAGCGGAAAAAAAGGCGGGACGCAGGTGCGAATTTTCGGGCTGGATCTTTACAGCCTTCATCGTTCGATCGAAGCGGTCCTGCATTACCTCGAGGGATTCGACGCGAAGCCGCAAGGGATGCCCGCCGTCGGTATGAAGCTATGAGCGTCTCTTTCATGAATCCGGGCTTGGAGATTTCCTTTTGGTCATGCGTGAAGAACCCCGTCTGTCCGCCGCATTGAATGAAACGATGCTGGAACGTGCGATCGGCGTGATTTACCGGCCGGAAACAGAACGTGCCAGCCATTATTTTCATGCGCGGCTCAGCGCGCAGTTTGATGCGATCCTGCATTTCGACAAGACGACTGCGCTGGAGCCTTTGGAGTCGCGTTCGCAGGCTGAACCGAGCGAATTGCCTGAGACGGATCCCTCAACGTTCTGAGAAGGCGGTTCATCAAATCACGGCGTGCGCCAAAAGTAAGTGTTACCGAAGAATCGCAGCAAGGCGGCACAGCGCGCTTGACTTCCCTCCTCGCGGGGAGCACAACAGCGGCGGGTTGTGTTTTGTTTTCCCGACAGTTCATACGCGGCGTTTCGCCTTCACTGCGGCAGCGTGCCCGCATTCCACGAAGGCAACGAACCTCCACCCGAACGGCTTCTGCAGGCCGTGTGGCAACATCAACGCGTGCTGCGCGACCAGCTCGTCACGACCACGGGACGGAAAGTGCGCATTCTTCATCCGGGTTTTCTCAATCGCGAAGGCGGCCCGGATTTTCGCGGTGCCGTGGTGCAGTTCGATGACGAGGCCGCGCGAAGCGGCGACATTGAAATCGATGTCTACCCGCATGGATGGCACGGCCATGGGCATGATCGGAATCCCGCCTTTAAGAATGTTGTTCTA
Organism: Verrucomicrobiia bacterium; assembly: GCA_035629175.1. NCBI lineage: Bacteria > Pseudomonadati > Verrucomicrobiota > Verrucomicrobiia > Verrucomicrobiia bacterium. Next base: position 137,680 of record DASPIL010000076.1, read on the forward strand.
CACGTGATCTGGGATGGAAGTCCCGCACCGGGCGCATCGCTTCCCACGGTTGCCATTGCCACACGCTTGGATGCGCCCTTGAATGAGCTTGGATTCTGGATCACCACCGAAGATATCAATCTGTTGCCGATCGCCTGGCGGGGACGCTGTTGCGCTGCTTTCGAGGGCCTGGATGAAGTTCAAGTGACGGCGTTGCTGCGTGAAGCTGCAGAGATCCGCTTTCGATCAAAAGCAACCCAGTTCCAGGCGAGGGCGCGACAGGTCGGTTGGGAGCAATCGTTGTGGGAAGGGATTTTTCGCGCGCTAGGGTACAAACATAATGCTTGGCCGATGCAATGCCTTGCGGAGCATCGGCCACAGTGGCAACGAACGACCGAATCTGCAGGCGCGTTGCAGGCGAGATTGCTTGGGATCGCCGGGTTGTTGCCCGCCGATTTCACAGGCGTCCGGCAACGCGGTGGCGAGTTCGTATGCAATGCGTGGCATCAATGGTGGCGTGAGCGGGCAGAGTTTGCGGAGTTCGCCTTGCCGCGCTCCGTGTGGTGCCTATCGGGCCAGCGCCCCGCCAATCATCCTCAACGCCGCATCGCTCTGGCGTCGCACTGGCTGGCAGCAGGCAATTTGCCCGGGCAACTGGAAGCCTGGTGCGCCGCGGAAATCCAAGATCGCTATCTTTGTTCCGAATTATTTGCGCGGTTGAATGTTCCGGATGACGCGTTCTGGAACTGGCATTGGACATTGCGGTCGGCCCGGTTGGAACGGCCGCAAGCGCTTCTCGGGAACGCTCGCCTGACAGATTTGGCAGTGAACGTGATTCTTCCCTGGCTCTGGATCCGCGCTGCAGAAGGACGCAACGAGATGCTCCAACAACGTCTGGAACATCGATACCATGCATGGCCGGCTTCCGAAGACAATGTCGTGCTTCGCCTCGGCCGCCAGCGCCTGCTCGGGCGAACAGCGCCAAAATCTCTAAAATCCGCGTCGGAACAGCAGGGACTGATTCAGATCACGCGTGATTTTTGTGATCGATCGAACGCAGCGTGCGAGAACTGTTCCTTTCCTGAATTTGTAAACGCGCACCTGTCGGCAGGCAAATCTGCAGAACAGCAGACGGCCTGACTAAGCGATTTTGTTCGTGGCCCGCAACGCCGCGGTACAGCTACTTGGCGTTAATATGCGCGAACGGGTTGTTTGCGAAGCCAGGTTGCTGACTGCCCTCTCCGCCCTGGGAAGATTTTCCGCGTTCAATCTGCACGGTTTCCCGCCGCTCAACAGGCTCGGCCGGTTCATCGTCCGATTCGGATTCGGAATCGTCCGCCGCGGTGGCAGGTGAAACAGCGTTCTGGTTTGGATTCTTGGCGCGTTTATTTCGAGGCAGCGGACTGATCATCACGTTGATCCCCTTGCCAATCAATTTGGGCGGGAAGTCGGGATGCCCATACGGCGCAATCTCCCCCAGGTACTTCTTGATCACGTCGAATCCGACTTCAGTGTGGGCCATCTCGCGCCCCCGGAACTTGAGGGTCACCTTGACCTTCATGTCCTCGCAAAGGAAGTCGATGGAATGGGAAATCTTGACTCCAAGGTCGTGAGGATCAATTCGCGGGCTGAGCTGGACCTCCTTCACCATGCTGGCGTGCTGGTGCTTCTTGGATTCCTTGTCCTTCTTTGCCTGTTCGTATCGGTATTTTCCGTAATCAACAACCCGGCAGACTGGCGGATTGGCGGTCGGAGCGATTTCGACGAGGTCCACTCCATGAGTGCGCGCCATGTTGAGCGCATCCGCAAGCGAGAGGATTCCCGCCTGCTTCCCGTCGATGCCAATCACCCTGACTTCGCGGGCACGGATTTTCCCGTTGACCCTGACGAATGATCCCGAAGAAGAAAAATTACGAGAAGGAAAAGGGCGGCTCAAGACACCCTCACCGGTTGAAGCTTATTCATGCAGATTTTTAACAGCCATGCTAACAAACTTATGGGCGTAATTAATCATGCGCGTGCTTATGCGCAAGCAAATAATCGCCCAAATCCGGCTGTCAAAAAAATGGGGTATAGCCTGTAAAAACCGGCCCTCAGGCGGCTGCTGCGACCACGCCGTTCCGCTTGGCCATGATCGCTTCCACGATCCGCTTGGCGACCTCCGGTTTTTCGGCGAGTGCCTTCTGAGCGGCATCCTTCCCCTGGCCGATCAGATCCCCGCTGAATTGCAGCCACGCGCCCTTTTTTTCAACCACGCCATGTGAAATTCCCATGTCAAGGATGCTGCCCTCCTTGTTGATCCCGTGGTTGTAAATGATGTCGAATTCCGCCTCGGCAAACGGGGGCGCGACCTTGTTCTTCACGACCTTGACTTTGACGTGGTTTCCGATCGCGTTGCCGGCCGCATCCTTGAGCGTGTCCTTGCGGCGGATATCAATGCGAACGCTCGCGTAAAATTTAAGCGCCTTGCCCCCAGGAGTGGTCTCGGGATTGCCGAACATGACTCCGACTTTTTCGCGCAATTGATTTGTGAACACGCAGGTCGTCTTGGATTTGTTGAGAATGGCCGTGAGCTTGCGCAATGCCTGGCTCATCAACCGTGCCTGCATCCCCATGGTTGCCATTCCCATTTCTCCCTCGAGTTCGGCCTTCGGAACGAGGGCCGCCACTGAATCGACCACGATGACGTCGAGCGCATTCGAACGTGCCAGGGTTTCGCAAATCGTCAGCGCTTCTTCGCCGGAGTCTGGCTGCGAAACAAGCAGGTCGTCGAGATTCACGCCAAGCTTCTTCGCATATCCGGGATCCAGCGCGTGCTCGGCGTCGATAAACGCCGCAAGGCCGCCCGCCTTCTGTGCGTTGGCAATGACATGCAGCATCAGCGTCGTTTTGCCCGAGGATTCCGGCCCAAAAATCTCGATCACGCGGCCGCGCGGAACGCCGCCGACACCGAGGGCCAGGTCCACTGCAAGGGCGCCCGTTGGGATGACTTCGATCTGCCGCTGTGCCTGCGCGTCGCCCAACCGCATGATGCTGCCTTCACCGTAGGTTTTCGTGATCGTGGAAATGGCGGCGTCGAGGTCGCGCTGACGCGCAACGGCCAACTTGTTTGCATCTGCATTTTTGGCGTCGGCGGCTGGTTTTTCTGCGGTTTTTGGAGGCATAGCGTTGATCTTTCGTTCCCGGGTTGTACCCGGGCACAACACTAGAAACTTCCCTTGGGTTCGTCAACGATCCGGTGGCAATGGATCAGAAGTTACGCACATTCCTCGCACGAGGAACGCTTTCTCGGCTCGCATCCAATCACTGCTCCACGTCGATCGAATTCAAACGTGCAACATTCATCGAGCATTTTTTTCAGCTGCGCCCGCCCGCGCTGCACGCGGGATTTAGCGCCCGATAACGAGATCCCAAGGCGGTCAGCGAGCTCCTGCTGTTTGAGGCCTTCAAGTTCAGTGAGAACAACTGCCTCGCGGAACGGTTCAGGGAGGCTGTAAATCATCCGGCGAAACGCAAGCTTCAGCTCCTCCACTTCGCCGTCAGTCTCCGCACGCTCGGATGGCATGGTCTCAGGCACCTCGACTGTTTCCCTGCGCGTTCGGTAGTGGTCGACGACGGCATTTCGCGCGATGAGATAAATCCAGGTCTCGAGCTTTGCAGGGTCCTTCAGCTGATCGAGCCGCTTTTGAATTCGAAGAAAAACGTCCTGCAGGATGTCCTCCGCCGCAGCCGGGTCGGCCACCCGCGTGCGGATGAACCGGCCCAGCTTCCCGGCGAACTCGTGCCAGATGTGTTCCATCGTTGCGTTCATGAACGTTCAGTTCTTCACGGCTTCAATCGTTGCGGAAGCGACGTAATCTTCAATCTTTTGCCCGGGAAACCAGCGGCCAATAATTTGACCGCTCTCGCTTTTTGGCGCGATGCGTATCTGGGTGAAACCAGCCTCCTGCAGCCATGCGCGCAACTCGTCGATGGTCGAAGCCCCCGCAGCGCAACCGGTGTAATGATCCCAGTCGTGACGCAGAGCCTCAGGAATCGGCGCGAGTGCCACGACATCTGAAATGGCCAGGCGCCCTCCGGATTTCAAAACTCGAAACGCTTCCCGGAAAACCCGGCGTTTATCAGGCGAAAGATTAATGACACAGTTGGAAATAATGACCTCGACGGACTCGTCGGCCACCGGAAGGTTCTCGATTTCGCCGAGGCGAAACTCCACGTGTTCGTATCCTCCCTTTTGTTTGTTCGCGCGCGCTTTGCTTACCATTTCCGGCGTCATGTCAACGCCGATCACGCGGCCGGTTTTCCCAACGGCGCGCGCGGCCAGAAACGCATCAAAGCCGGCGCCACTGCCGAGGTCGAGCACCGCTTCACCCGTGCGAAGGCTCGCAATGCCCTGGGGATTTCCGCAGCCAAGGCCGAGGTTTGAGCCTTCGGGAACCCCCTGCGTTTCTGCCGGCGAGTAACCGAGTTGCTGTGATACGGCATCGGCGTCATGCGCATCGACGGTCCCGGCCGGGCTGCAGCACGTCGGCGCGCAGCCACAGGAACCGCCTTGCTCCGCGATTCGGCCGTACCGCTCGCGAACGATCGTCTTTACCTGATCCTGTTCCATTTCGTTGGTCTTCATGTTGATTGCTCTGTTGAGTTGTTGTTTTCACATGTTAAGACGCACAACGCGGCAAAAAGACGCAGCGCCGGCTCAATCTCAACCCAGGATCCAGAAAAATGCCATGGCAATCAGCGTTGGCCCCAGGGCGCCGAGGAAAAGCCCAAGCGGGCTGATTCCTTCGTTTCCGAATGCCTTCGCGTCCTGCAGGATTCCAACACCAGCTGGATTGGGTGCGTTCGCAATCACCGTCAGGCCGCCGCCCGCAACCGCTCCCGCGACGAGCGCATACTTCAGAGATTCGGACATGCCTTCAACGAGCGATCCCAGATAAGTGAGTGCTGCGTTGTCGGTGATCGCAGTGAGCGCCGCGGCTCCAAAGAAAAGTGCGTTGCCGCCCAGGTTGCTGATGAGCGGCTTCAGCCAGTAAGCCTGGAGCGAACCCAGGGTCACCAAACCCGCCAAAAAGAATCCCACGAGCAGGCCTTCCCGCAGCTTTAATGCGTCCTGGTATTCGCGCGTTGCGGTAACAAGGCCAAGAAACAGAACGAATACGCCGAAGAACACGTTGGGGTGATGCGCGAATGCGACGACGAGCGCCAGGAAGACGAGGTGAAGCGCTGTGAGCCAGCCGGGAATAGCTGCAATTTCACCTCGCCGCACTTCGATATTGGCCAGTTCCTTCCAGAACAGCGCGGCGACGATTGCCGTTGAGACAATGCACGCCGCGGCAGCCTTCCAGCCAAAATGCTGCATCATGAACATGAGATCCCAATTCCATTTTGCAGCGACCATGAGAACGGGCGGTGCCGCGAAATGCGTCAGGGTTCCGCCGATCGACACGTTCACAAAGAGAAGACCCAGCGTGGCGTAGGCGAGCTTGCGGCTGATTCCCGCGTCGAAGTAACGGCGCTTTAAAACCAGCGCCAGCAGGGTCATGGCGGCGGGCTCCGTGATGAACGAACCCAGGAGAGGGCCGAGAACAAGCGCGGCCAGGTAGAAGCTTTGGGATTCTCTGACGGGAATCAGTTGCGCGGCCTTGCTGATCAGGTATTCCGCAAGGCGCACCACGGGCCGCGTTGCTGCGACGACCATGATCACGAAGACGAACTGCGGTTCAGTGAAGTTCAGGCTTTCGATGTAAGCGACAGCATCCTTGTAGGACCCCGTCACAGCGGCAATTCCCGCGAATAACGCAGCGGCCCAAAGTCCGAAGACCACCTCGGTTTCGGCGAGGAAATGCAGGAGGTTTTCAGAGATCGAACCCTCCCGGCATTGGTGTGCCCAATGCGCGAATCGTTTCACACAAAAGGTGTGGATCACTGCCAATCCGAACAGGACCGACGCGAGAATTTCGGTGGGGCTTGGGTCAAGATTCATAGTTACTTCGCCCCTGGCACGCGGGAGGTCATCGCGGTCAAAGCGATCGGTTTTGTTCGAATGGCGGCCCGACCATTCCGTTTGCCTCCAGGAGCACTCACTCCTGAACCCTTCTGATGTGAGCGGCGAACCTAACCCCCCGTGGAGTCATCAGCAAGTCAGCGTGCGCGAACGTGGCGCAAAAGGACGTGGCGCGGTTTCCAGATCTCCTGCATCCCGAGACGTCCTCACCTGGTGAGCTTTATACAGGGTCTCCGTGGAAGATCCGCCGAAGGAGGTTAGGAAACGTGCGACATGGCAGATTGGGGAATGCGCTGCGATGGCGCAGGTCTGGCCGCGCGTGCCATTCCTTGCGTTGACAGCGAACGCGACCCGCGAGTAAGTTCATTTCGTTGTTTGGCGAAATATGGAAAAGATGCGCAGGTTCATGAACATCACGCGCGCACTGGCGGATGAGCACCGCGTGCGCACACTGCTCGCATTGAGGCGCGGAGAGCTTTGTGTCTGCCAGATTACGGAACTGTTTGGTCTGGCGCCTTCCACGATTTCGAAACACCTGTCCATTCTTTTTCAGGCAGGGCTCGTGCAGTCGCGCAAGGAGGGGCGATGGATTTTTTATCAGCTTTCCGGAAAGGCCGCGGGAATCGAAGTGCGTGAGGCTCTCGATTGGGTGAGCAAGTCGCTCGGCAGGAGTCCGGACGTGCTCGCCGACGAGAAAAAATTGAAGAGCATTCTCAAGGAGGATCCAGCGGCCTTGTGCCAGCGACAAACCTGCAAATGAAACCGACAATCCTGATTCTCTGCACAGGCAATTCCTGTCGCAGCCACCTGGCCGAAGGCATTCTCCGTGCTCTCGCCGGGGATTTCCTCGACGTTCAAAGCGCTGGCTCGAAGCCCGCGGGATTTGTGCATCCGCTGGCGATCCAGGTGATGCGAGAAATCGGCATCGACATTTCCACGCACAGATCCAAGCACCTCAGCACGTTCCTGCAGCAAGCTGTCGAAACTGTTATCACTGTGTGCGGCAATGCAGATGAGGTTTGTCCCGTGTTTCCAGGACAGGCGAATCGCCATCATTGGGGCTTCAACGATCCCGCGCATGCGACAGGAAGCGACGATGAGAAGCTCGCTGTATTTCGGCGTGTCCGGGATGAAATCCGCGCTGTATTTGAAGCGTATGCTGCCGGCCGCCGCGATGAGCGGAAATGCGCGGTATCGCGTCGACCTGCCTGAACCGCCGTCCCGCTGCAGCTATGAACTCAACCCTCGCCTCTCCGCAGCGCACCGACGCTGTGGCGCGTAACATGTCGTTTCTGGACCGTTATCTCACGCTCTGGATTTTCGCAGCGATGGCGTTGGGGGTGATGCTTGGAAAGTTTGTCATCGCTGATGCCGCGGCGTTCTTCGAGCCAATGACTGTGGGAACCACTAACCTTCCCATTGCGATCGGGTTAATTCTCATGATGTATCCGCCGCTGGCGAAGGTGAAGTATTCGAAGCTTCTGGATGTCTTTGCGAATGGCCGGATCCTGACTCTGTCGCTCGTGCAGAATTGGATCATTGGTCCCGTCCTGATGTTCGTCCTGGCAATTGTTCTTTTGCGCGACAAGCCGGAATACATGGTCGGATTGATCCTGGTCGGCATTGCGCGTTGCATTGCAATGGTTCTCGTTTGGAATCAACTGGCGAAGGGCAGCAACGAGTATGCAGCGGGGCTCGTTGCGCTGAACAGCATTGCGCAAATCCTGTTTTACAGCTTCTACGCATGGGTGTTCATCACGGTGCTGCCGCCCTACTTTGGATTGAAGGGCGCGGTGGTTCCGATACGAATGAGCGACGTTTTCTGGAGCGTCATGCTGTATCTGGGTGTTCCCTTCGCCGCGGGCGTCTTGAGCCGAGTAGTGCTGGCGCCGCTCAAGGGAGAGGACTGGTACGAGCGGGTTTTCCTGCCGCGCATCTCACCCATCACGCTTGGCGCTCTGCTGTTCACAATCGTCGTGATGTTCACCTACAAGGGCGGTGCCATCGTTCAGCTGCCATTGGATGTTCTCCGCATCGCAATTCCCCTGGTGCTCTATTTTGCAATCATGTTTTGCGTGAGCTTTATTATGGCGAAACGGCTCGGGGCGGATTACCCGCGGTCAGCCTCGGTGGCGTTTACATCGGCCGGAAATAACTTTGAGCTGGCAATTGCGGTTGCCATCGCGGTATTCGGCCTTGAGTCTGGTGTCGCTTTTGCCGCCGTGGTGGGTCCACTGATTGAAGTGCCGGCGTTGATCGGATTGGTGCACGTCGCCTTCTGGTTCCGGCAACGGTTTGGATCGAACGAAATTATATGAAAGAACAGCTCGCCCAGTTGCTCGCGCGCAAGGACTACGTCCCCGCGAATGTGCCGGAACTCCTGGCCATGCTGCGTCTGCAGCCCAATCGCCAGCAGGAATTGCAGCGTGCTCTCCGGGAACTTGAGCAAACCGGTCAGGTCGCACGAATCAAGGGCAATCGCTATATCCAGCCGCGCGAGGCCGATCTCATCCCCGGACGGATTCGGATGAACCGCCAGGGCAAAGGATTTCTTCAGCCGGACGACACAGGGATCAAGGAGATCGCCATTCCCGAAAGCGCCACAGGCACCGCGCTGCATGAAGATCGGGTCCTCGTGCGGCGCGATGTGCGGCCGAAGGGCCTTTCTCGCGCCGACACCGAACCCGGAACAGGCAAGGTCGTGCGGATCCTGGAACGGCGGCGCACGCAGCTGGTCGGAACGCTTCAGGAGGGACGCCGGTTCTTGTACGTGATTCCTGACGATCCACGCATCGCTCATGACATCGTGGTTTCCCCACCGCGCGATGTCGGCAGGCCTGCCCGCGCGGGCGACAAGGTGGTCGTTGAACTGCGCGACTGGGAATCGCGCAACGCCAATCCTGAAGGCGACATCGTCGAAGTCCTTGGAGCGCCAGATGCCGAGGGCGTGGACATGCTTTCCGTTCTACGCCAATACGATCTGCCGCTGCATTTCCCGAAACCCGTTTTGAATGAAGCGCGCCTGATCGGAAACACAGTCGACGCCCGCGACTTCCGCGGACGGGTTGATTGCCGTCAGCAACTGGTGATCACGATTGACCCCGACGATGCGAAGGACTTCGACGACGCGATTTATCTGGAATCTGCCGAGAACGGGAACTGGCACTTGTGGGTGCATATCGCTGACGTCTCGCATTACGTCCAGCCCGGCACCGCCCTGGATGTCGAAGCGCGCAAGCGCGGCAATTCCACTTACCTTGTGGATCGCGTGATACCGATGCTGCCCGAAGCATTGAGCAATGAACTCTGCTCGCTCAAACCGAACGTGGATCGACTAACCAAGTGCGTTGAATTTTTGGTGTCGAATGATGGCCGCGTGATAAGCACAAAGTTCTATGCGGCAGTCATTCATTCGAAACGGCGCTTTTCGTATCAGGAAGCCCTGAAGGTTCTCGAAGGCCGGCCTGGTTCGGATCCCATCGAACAAATGCTGCATCAGGCGAATGAGCTGGCGCAGCGGATCCGCCGCCGCCGCTTCGCCGCTGGTGCACTCGACCTGGATTTTCCGGAATCGAAGATTCGCCTCGATGAACGTGGTCGGATCGTGCGCATCGAACGGATGTTGAACGACGTTTCGCATCAGCTGATTGAGGAATTCATGTTGCTGGCGAACGAGGCTGTCGCGGCGCGGCTGATGCAACTGAACAGGCCTTCGGTTTATCGCGTGCATGAAGCGCCTGATGTGAAGCGGTTGCAGGAATATCGCGAGGAAGTGTTGAGCCACAACGTTCCCTGCGGCAATCTGCAGCATCGACCCGAAGTGCAGAAGCTGCTGCAACGGCTCGGGACGCTGCCCATCGGACAGGCGTTGAAGATTGGATTTCTCAAATCGCTCATGCGGGCGCGTTACGCTGTCGAGCCGCTTGGCCATTATGGTTTGGCCAAGAGCAAATACACGCATTTCACGTCGCCGATTCGCCGCTACTCTGACCTGTTGGTCCATCGAGCCTTGTTCGATTCCAAGGCAGCCACAACCTCAGCACTCAAGGAGGCAGCTGATCATATCTCTCTCACAGAACGGAATTCGGCGGATGCGGAGCGCGACAGCAAGGACGTCAAGTTGTTCGCGTTTTTGAAGGCGCAGTTGAAGTCTGGGCGGCCCGAGCCATATCAGGCATTGGTGACTGACGTTCGCAACTTCGGGTTCTTTGTCGATGTGCCCGGACTGGCAATGAGCGGGTTGGTGCCATTGTCGACTGTCGAGGACGACTTCTTCACATTTGATCCTGCGCGCAACCTTCTGGTTGGCCGCCGAACGCGCCACATTATCCGACTGGGTGATCCCGTCGTCGTGCAGATCGCCAAGGTGGACACGTTCAAGAAGCAGGTCGATTTCCGCCTGGCCAGGACGGAGCCAGTTGCCCGTCGCGGTTCGCAGGCTGGAGGTCCAACGAAGGTGCCTGGCCAGCAGCGCGGGACGCGACGTGGCGGCGGGCAACGACACGACCGAAAGCCGAAAAGACCCACTCCCGGCACTTCCCCGCGGTAGCCGTGTCATGGCGAAGTGTGCCGAAGTGTGAGGCGCTGCCATAGCTGCCTTGAAAATCAGCGCGCATCCGGTTCTAATGTTGGCGGACGAATAGGTGACGTTGCGAAGGTTCACCTCAACGCTACTGTATGCCACTCACAGGATTTGTGCGGTTTTGCCGAACGCTGCTCGCTGAATGTTTTCTGGTTCTGACGCTGACAGCATCTGCTCTCGCTGCAACCGCGACGCCCAGCAATGATCTGTTCGCAGCACGTCTCGATCTCGCCGATCAGCCAGCGTCGATGACGGTGCAGCTGGGATCGCCAGGACTCGAACGAAATGAGCCACGGCTGAAGCGCGGAGGCGGGCGGACCCTGTGGTGGAGCTACACGGCGCCTGCGGATGGTGCCCTCCTGTTGGATGCCGCCAGTTCGTCTGTCGATGAGTCAGTCGCGATCGGAGCTTTCTCAGGCGAGTCGTTGCGGAGCCTTCGAAAGATTGTTGAGGGAAGAACCGCGCTAAGGATACTGGTCACGGCTGGACGTACTTACCAGATCTGCACCGACGTTCTGAATCGCGCCGCGCAAACATTGTACCTCGATCATCGATTTGTCGCTGCCGTGGAAAACGATCGGTTCTCTCGTCGGATTTCCCTGAAAGGATCTTCGCCAACGGCTGCTGCCAATTCAGCCGCGGCGACGCTGGAACGTGGTGAAGCGCGTCGCTCGGGCCGTGCTGGCGCGTCGGTATGGTACACATGGACAGCGCCTGCCAACGGATGGGTTTACGCAGTCGCGCAAGGGGATGGGTGGGTTCCCTTGATCGCAATCTCCGAGGGATCGAGCATTTCGAGACTTAAAGAGATTGCGGCTTCGGCTCGTTCAGATAACCCGGCAAGACCGGCGGTTGTCGGATTCCGCGCGATCGCTGGACGTGCGTATGAAATTTCCATCGATGGCGGGAGGGCGCCCGGTTACAGCGACTGGGGTCCGTTTGAACTGCAGCTGGTATTCACGACCCTTCACTTGACCAGCCCTGTCGAGGGAATGACATATCGTGGCGAATCCCTTCCGCCGCTCGTTGTGAGCGGTCTTCATCCTGATATCGAGGGGGAACTCCGGGGGGTTGAAATCCAGTTGCATCGCATCGGCGGCGAGGGTCCAGCCATCTTTTCGGCAACGAACCCGCCATTCGCTGCGAGTCCATACTCTATGTTGCCAGGCAATTATGTCGCCATTGCGATTGGCACCAACAACGAGGGTCGCGAATTCGTCTCGCCTGCTGTCACGTTCAAGATTTTGCCAGCCCACGACCGGTTCGAATCGGCATTCCAGATGCCGCATTATCCATCAAGTTGGAGTGGCGACCTGGCGTTGGCGGGCTTTGAGAAAAACGAGCCGAGGCCGTACAAAGATGTTGCGGGCTCGGTATGGTCTCGATGGACGGCTCCACTCAGCGCCCCTGTTGACATCACGCTCCGATCGGCGGCCCAAGCCCGGGTCGCGGCCTTCAAGGGCGGCAGTTTGAAATCGCTGAAGCAGATTCAATTACGGAGCACGTCGCCGGAATCATTTCAATTCAATGCGATCGCCGGAGAAACGTATCACTTCGCCGTTTATCATCGCGGTTCCCGCGCGTCCGTCCTGCCGGCGCCCTTCGAGCTGTCATTCGGAATGCCGCTGGTTGAGATCGCAAGTCCGGCGGATCAGGCAGTGATTACGGATCGGCAGGCGCTTCCGCTCGGAATTAGGTTGCTGTACCTGGAACCAGGGAGCGTTGATACAGTTCGTTACTTCATTAACGGAATTCCCGTCGGAACGAACACTGCGCCGCCCTTCGACAATAGCATCTCCAATTTGTGGCCGGGAACACATACGGTGCACGCTCGCGTACAACTGTCGGATACGGGTGAAATCGAGACGCCGCGGGTGTCGGTCAAAGTGCTGCTTGCCAATGATCATTTTGCAAATGCCGCGCCCCTCGAGGGCGAATTCATCACCTTTGCTCAATTGCACGGTGCCACCGCTGAACCGGATGAGTCACTCGTCGGATTCGGATACAAATCCGCCTGGTGGACATGGATGGCCCCGGAATCCGGACGATTTCGCATTCACGCCGAGGGGCACACAAACATGGTCTGGCTGCACGTGTTCACAGGCACAAGTCTGGAACATCTCGAAACAGTGAACTCCGGGCCAATGCAGGTTACGTCTTTTCTCGAGTTTGTGGCTGTCGCAGGAACGACGTATCACATCGCGCTTCAGGCGGAGAAGCCCTCGGACGGAACACTTCGTATGCGGATGATCCGTCCACCCGTGAACGACCATTTCGCGAGCAGGACGGAGATTTTCGGGACGAACGCGTTGCTTGCAGCGCATTTGCTGGAAGCCACACAGGAGCCGGGTGAACCTGTGCCACCGTTTGGCTGTGGATATACGGGGCGTTCCGTCTGGTGGACGTGGACGGCCTTGGAATCGGGCGAAGTTCGGATTGATGCACGGTCAGTCGACTGCATTCGCATCGGAGCCTTCACCGGAAATTCGATCACGAATCTGGCAATGGTGGCCTTTGAAAGTGACTGGCTTAGTTTCGAGGCGGTGGCGGGCGTGACGTATCAGCTCGTCATGAACAACTCCCGCGAGCTCGAGAACATTGAAGCGCAGTTTACGTTCATCCCAAAGCCGATCAACGACGCTTTCGTTGACAGGATCCGCCTCGAAGGCACAAGCATCGCGGTCACAAGTGCAATACTGGGCGCTGGCTTTGAGACAGGCGAACCGGTGCACCTTGATTGGTGGTTTGGGCCGCGCAGCGCGTGGTACGAATGGACGGCCCCCGCGAGCGGGACTGTGCGGATAACATCGTTTTCAACCTTTCCGACTGCGGTCCTGGATGCATATGAAGGCGATACATTCGAGACTTTGCGGTCTTTGAATATTGGTTGGAATCCCCAACAATTCACCGCGGTGGCGGGCAGGACGTATTACCTGGCGCTCGGGAGTTACGGGATTTTGCACGAGCCCGTCTCATTCCAGATGGATTTGTTGCCGTCGGCTTTGCACGCTGGTGCCGGGGGTGCTGTGAATAGTTCATCTCGGCCGGGTTTGAACACGCTTACCCCTGCATTGCCGATTGAACTCATCAGAGTTGGCGAAACACGGATTGAGCTGCGATGGCCGGCGAGGGCGAAGTTGGAGTCCGCGTCCAGCCCAGACCCGGCAGGATCGTGGACGGCCGTCGATGGAGACGCTGCGGTCGAGATCGGAGGACAACGGAGACTGCAAATGCCGGCGACGAACACGGCGCAATTCTTCCGTCTCCGCTAAGCGCGAACCGTGTAAATGGAAGGTGCCGAATGCCGAATGACATTTGGCAAATAGGTCGCTTCTGGCTCCTGTTTTGCCAAAGGAAACTGTAACAAGCGGCTTGTTTCCGGTAAATGGTCGAAGGGATGATGTGTTTATGAGGCGCCTGACGTCCTCCAGCGAAGCACCTCAAAGTTTCCCGCCGACGCGGTGGTCGGTCGTGCTGGCGGCGACACGGAAAGACTCACCGGAATCCGCGGTGGCGTTGGAGACCATTTGCCGTGCGTACTGGTATCCACTCTACGCATATGTCCGTCGCTCCGGGCAATCGCCGCACGACGCGCAAGATCTCACGCAGGAGTTTTTCTGTCGTTTGCTTGAGAAGCGATGGCTTGAATCTGTCGACTCCCAAAAGGGACGACTTCGTTCGTTCCTTATGGTTGCTCCGAAAAAATTTATGAGTAAGGAGTGGCGGCGTGATTCCGCGCAGGCTCAAGATGAATCATCGATGCGGCAGACCGATGACACCCATGCAACATCTGTGTCACAGACTCGCTATGCCTGTACGCAATGAGGGGAACCGTTGCCGGTTCCCCTCGCCTGTTTTCGGGACCTCCTTGATTCTTACGGCTGCGCGGGACCAACGAGCACCCGGAAGAATTTCATTGGTTCCTCATCGTTCGACACGGCGCTGTAGGTGAACGGCAGCGTCGGTGAATTCGTTGAAAGAACGGTCACCCAGTCCATCGCCGCCAGATTGGTTGAACTCTGCACGATGTAATCGGGCCCCGTCTGGCCTTCAATGGTCAGGCTGAACTGGCCACTTGCGAAGCCCGGCGCGGCGAGCGTCGGGAGGACGAGGGGATTCACGACTACGTTAAACGAGTTCGTTGCGCTCAGGCCCGGCGAACCATCGTCTGAAACTTTCACGACGATCACGTTCGTGGTGTTCGCGGTTCCAACTTGTGGCCGCCAGGTGAACAGTCCAAGCGGTGTGATCGAACCAGGGCCGGACAGCAGCTCGAATGTCAGGGCCTGAACGGGCACATCGGAGTCCGCTGCAATATGAGCAAGCGAAACGTTCGCACCCACGTTGACTGTGACGGTGCTGTTTGCAGCAGGAGCAGTGAATACAGGAGGCATGTTGCCAGGCGCTGAAGTTCCTGGGGCGAGATAACCTTCCGTGGACAGGGCTGTCCAGCCGTCAGCCCACGTATCGGAATCGCCTGAGAAGGCGCCGCGATAGGAGACCTCGAAAGGCGCGCCGGCCAGTGCGTTGGTCAGCGCGGGGCTTCCGCTTTGAGGACGCGGATTCAATGCGGCGATGTCGTTTGTGTAGCTGATGACTCCCAGGGCCGCGTCGCCCACGTAGTTTGAGAATCCCGCGCCGCTGAACAGGAAGTTTCCATTTGCATTTGCCGAAGCGGTGGTCACGTTCCAGACGTTGTTCATCGCGCTGGCTCGAACTGTCGCATTGGTCCAGTGAAACAGTCCGTCCGTATCGAGCAGGATGCCGCGATTAAAGCCGCTCACGACGGAGTTGCGCACGTTCGGTGCCGCCTCATCACGGGCGTTCAAAGCGCTGCCTCCCCCGAAACCGATCTCACCCAGACCGCGCCCAATAAGGGTCGCATTGTAAACCGCCCATTGGCTGTAAGGTTGGCGGTCGCCAATGATCGTCTGGCTTGTGTCGCCGTCCGATTCAATGCCGCGGCTGTCGACGCTGCCTTGCCACGGAGGTTTGATGGCGAACCAGAACTGATTCGTGCCGCGATAACCCTGGTCGGTATCGAAGTCGTCATCCTCGCAGAATGCGGCGACGAGATATCTCGTGCTCACATTTCCGCCCCACCACTCGAATGCGTCATCGGAGCTTGCGAAGCTTTCGACATACTCGATCACCGTTCCGCTCCCCACGCCTCCCATCGTCAACGAATTCAATTCGCGGTCAGGAGCGAACACGCTTCCGGTATGGCGAATGGACACATAACGCAATGCGCCCGAGCTGTCGGCGTCGTCATTGCCGCCGAAGCGATGTTCAAAGTTGGGTCCAGGGCTGGTCACGCCTTCATAAACGTCATACACGGGATTGGCAACGTTGCCTGTGTTGTCGAAGGCGGAGTTGATGGTGGCGCGGCCCATGATGACCACACCGCCCCATTTGCCGGTAACGCGGGGAGAGATGTCGTTGGGATTGGTAACGTCGTCGCCTTCCATCGTGAATATGATTGGCGCGCTCGGCGTTCCAGTTGCATATAACTTGCCGCCGCGAGTGACCCAGAGAGCGGACACCAGGTTGGGAATGCCGGGTTTGGCGATGAGGTTCGCGGCATTGGTTCCGCCCCTGATCACGGTTCCCGGTTCAATGATCAAAGTGGCGTTCGTCTGAACATAAACAATCGTGTTCAGCAGATATTCATTCGTGGCATACCACGTCTGCGTGGTTCCAGCGGCAACGTCCGCGGTCACGGTCATCGTGGCGGCGCGGGCGGATGTGGCGGTGAGGGCCGCGCTGGCGGCCAATCCGGCCAGCAGTTTCTTTAAGTTGTGATTCATTGGTTTCACTTTCAATACGGGGTTTGGGACTATCAGTTTTTCGTTCTCAAATAACATGCGCACTGATCCTGCACGGGGCATGTGAATGCTGGACGTCAGTTCGGTTACGATTTGGAAACGGCTCCTTCAGGAGGCTGGAACCGCTCGCGATACGCCCAAGCGGCTGGGTCAAGTTGCGCGATGAGCGCGGCGCACCGGATGGCATCGCTCGGGCGATGCGGATGCTAAGCGAGTGTGCGGAGGCCTTCCCGCGAAGCACGGGTTAGAATTCGCAACCCAGCGAAAGACTAAAGGTCATGCCCCTCGTGTAGCTTTTGATGGTTCGCTTGCCGCCTCCCGGCCACGTCTGGCTGACTTCAACGGATGGATCAAGCAGGTTCTTAGCGGAGAGTTTGGCCTTCCAGTGCTTTCCAATTTTTTGTGACAGAAACAGATCGAGTTGCGGAGCGGGTTCTTCGAACTCATCGGGACTCGTCAGCCCGAACACCACCAGCCGCGGGCCAACCACTCCGCCCGATACCGTCAAAGCCATGCCCGTTGCTTTGTGATCCCATGTGAGATCTGCGTTCACGACGTAATCGGGCTGATCATACAACGGCCGGACACTGCTGTTCTCCAGATAGATGGTTCGGCGCAGCGTGCGTTGATCATTGCTGATGGGCACTTCGGAAATGATGGATGCGGCGTTGAAGCCGAATGTCAGTTCGTCGAGTTCCTCGTGGATTCTGTCGAGACGCGAACGGAATTCGAATTCCGCGCCGTAGACATCGGCTTTTTCAGAGTTGAAATACGTGACGTCGCTGCTGTTGACGGCGATCAGTTCGATCGGAGCTTTGACCTCCTTCATGAACAGTGACGCGGACACGATCTCTCCCGGCCGCGGAAACCATTCAATGCGCAAGTCGTAATTCGCGCTTTCCGAGAACGAAAGGTCCGGGCTCCCGCCAATCTGCCTGCCGTTGGCAACGTCGTAGATGAACACTGGAGCGATTTCGCGGTAGGCCGGCCGCACCACGGTTTGCGACCAAGCTGCGCGGAGTTGAAGATTCTCCCGCAATGAAAAGACGGAGCTCAGCGCGGGCAACACGTCTGTTCGTTGAATGCCGCCGGATTTCAACGGTTGATTCAGCGTCTGGTTGAAGCCCTCCAGTGTCAGGTCTGTTCTTTCCAATCGTGCGCCGCCGATCAGCCGCAGCCACTCGAAGGCCGCCCAGTCGGCCATGGCATATCCCGCGGTGATGGTTTGCTGCCCTTCGTAGGTGAGGTTCACCGGGAAATTTCGATACTCCACAAATCCCGCGTTGGCAGGATCGAGATAGTCCTGCGGTTCGCCTGAACCGTAGAAGGGATGCCCGCCGCCCGAGGGATACATGACCAAGCCGCGCTGAAAGTAATCGCGCTGGGACTCGGTAATCGCCGCTCCGGTTTTGATCGCGTTGTCTTTGCTGTTATAGGACGCAAGGGGAATCGTCAGGTCGCCCCGCGCGTTGACGTTGTTTTCTTCCACGTCGCGCCAATAGCGCGTGGGATAAGCGGGAGACGAAGAACTCGCCGGGTAGAAAAATTCCTGCTCCGGATTTGCAAGGAACTGGAAGATCCGATAGTCCGGCTCCTCCTGCGTTGCAGTGGACATCGCTCCCGCCCATTCAAATTTCAGATCGTTCAGCAGGGGGAAATCATGGATCCCCACCAGTTGGTGATAGGTCAGGTTGCGTTCCGTCCAATGAAGAATGTTTTGATCGAGATAGCTGACGCCAGGCTCGGTGTAATTTTCCTCCTGTCCCTGCAGGCGCCTGGCTTCGTCTTCTGCCGATTGCACAAACAGGAAATTGTATTTGAGCTCGTGGTCCTCGCCGAGACCCAGGGTCAGCGCTGCAGAAGCGGCCCATGAATATTCTGAAATGGCGCGGGTGTCGGTTTTCTCAAACACGACACTGCCTCCGCTCCCGCCGTATTCCCGCACCACTCCGTTGTCGTAAAACTTGTAATCGTTGCGATACGTGAGCGAGGCGAGATAACCGAAACGCAGGAAGTCCTTGCGAAAACTGTCGCCGATCGCCATCCCGAAGTTGGAATTCAGCGGGGATTTCTCGGGGAGAGGCGACAGTTGGCGCGATTTGAAACTGCGTTCCACTTCCGCTTCATTTTGAATTGGCCCGCTGGTGCTCCCCAGCGGTGGCGTGTTGCGGGCGATCGCCGGAAGCGCGCGCGTGCCGTCATCCATCCCCAGCCAATCTGTGCCCCCTCGATCGGATGCGAGGAAGTCTTCGTTCAAACTGGATTGCGTGTTGTATGACGTTCCGCTGCTGAAACTGAAGAAGAACTTTTCGGGGTAGCTGCGGGTGACGATGTTGATCGCGCCACCAGCAAATCCGCCAGGCATGTCTGGAGCAAACGTCTTGCCGACATCCATCCGCTCAATGACCTGTGTGGGCAAAAGATCAAGCTGCGCCGCTTTGCGGTCTGGATCGGCGCTCGGCAGGTCGGTTCCGTTCAAAGTTGTGGTCGTGTAACGGTCTGCGAGTCCGCGCACCACGGCGAATTTTCCATCGGCAACGCTTGCGCCTGAAACCTTGCTCAAGGCCTCGGCGGCGTCGCTGGCGCCGACGCGCGAGAAATGTTCCGACCCGATCGCCTCCAGCATGCCGCTGGATTGCTGGCGTTCGATGAGGATTTGCTCCGTCTGCTGAGTGAATTCCTCCGCTGTAACCTCGAACTCCTCCATTTCGTAGAATTCAGGACGCAGGTTGCCGTTCACGGTGGTCGTCTGGCCAGAAATTACGCGAACTTCCGTGACGACAGCGCTCGCGAAGCCCGCCCTGGAGAAACGCAGCGTCTGGTCGCCGGGAGGAATGTTCTTCAATTCGAAACGGCCGTCCGTTCCGGTTTGTGTCGCGAGCGTCGTGCCACGAATCGCAACCGCCGTGCCGCTCAACGGCGCCCCATCCCACGAACTGATGACGACCCCGGCAACGGCCCCCATTTCCTGCGGCACGGCGTGCCAGCTCAACAGCAGCAGGGCCAAAACACTGATAAGCATCCAGCGCCCACGCAATGCCGCAGCACGCAATACCCGAGCGATGTTGTTCAAAGCGGCCGCCGCCGGCCGGGACTTTTCTGCTGTGACCATTTTGTTGAAAACCATTCGAGCCGAACTGTTGGCGATTCAGGAACGTCCGCTGCGGGCAAGTTGCTCAACCTTTTCGAGGTAACGCTGGACGTTGTCCCGCGGTTTCACCTTCTGCGCCTTGTGCAGCAGCTCGGCGGCCTGAACATACTTTTGAGATTGCACCAGAAGCTGTGCGCTCTTCACGAAAGCGTCCGCCTCAAACCCCTGGAGCTTGGCGGCAGTGTCGTAACGAAATTCGGCCTTCTCGCGTTGATCGTTTTTCGCGTAGTAATCCCCCGCCAGCAGCAGGGCTTCGCCATCGAGCGGATTCCGTTCAATGATCTGCTCAAGAACCTGGATTGCGTCCTGCCCTGCGCCCGTCCCCATCGCGAGCTTCGCTTCCAGCTTCAACAGTTTCAATTCATCCGGCCCCGCCAGCGTTCCCGCCGATCGTATGCGCGCAAACAACTGCTTCGCTTCATTCCATGCGCCACGGCCAACGAGTATCTGGGCAGGCCGCAACGCCTTTGCGAGGTTTTGTCCGTTGTCCTTGTCGATCGCCTCCAGATATGCGGCGAGTGCCAGGTCGGGAGCCTCCTGCGACAAGTAAAGGTCGCCCAGCAGATAAAGAGTTTGTGAACCGGCTTTGCCGAGACGGCGAACTGTTTCGAGTGCTACAGATGCCTTCGCTGGCTGTTCCTTTTGAATGTAAACATTCGCCTGCAGCGTCCATAGCGAGTCGCGTTCCGGATGCAGTCGAATCAACTCGTCCAGCAACGCAAGCGCATGGTCGTAGTTTGCCACCGCTATCGCGCATTTAACGGCACCGAGCTTGAAATCAACGTTGTCCGGTTCGAAGACGAGTGCCTGTTGGTACGCAGCGGCCGCGGATGCGTGTCGTTGCTGATTCAGGTAAGCAAACCCGAGCAGGCCGAAAACTTTCGCATCTCCGCCGCCGAGTGCGATGGTTCGTGTGAGCGGCTGTATGGCGGCCGTGTAGTTGCCCGCGCGAACCCAGGCAAACGCGACGTTTTTCTGCGCACGGCGATAGTCGGGAAACTTCGCAAGAGCGGTTTCAAAATGTTTGATCGCGTTGGTGAGGTCCTCGTTTTGGAAATACATATTCCCAAGGGTGAAATCGAAAACAGCACTCGCGTTGGGTTTCGCCAATCCCTTGAGCACGGACATCGCCTTCGTTGGATCCTCGCGCAGGATTGGGACAACTTTTTCGCGATAGGCTGCCTGTTCTTCGGGCGACATCCGCGGTTCGGCATCCGGGGCAAACCCGTAGCTCCCGATCAAACGCCGCGCGAACTCGGGATCGTTCCAAACCGATGCCAGTTCGTGTTGAGGATGAACGGGGGCGAATGTATCCGGCGCCGTGCTCGCAGCGCCAAAGACGCCAGGCGCTGTGAACAGCAGCAATGCACTCAGTTCGGCCCGCAACACCCGGGCGCTCCGCAGCTTCAAAATGGATTGTGATGTGTGTTTCATGAAAATTATTTCGGGAGTCACCCAGTCGTAACGCGGAATCGAATGGGATATTTGATAAATGTGCGGACGGGCTGGCCGTCCTTCATCCCAGGCCGGAATCGCCACTTCTTGACGGCTTCCAGCGCGGGTTTTTCAAATTCCGGACGCGTGGCATTTTCGATGCGCGGATCTTCGACGCGGCCGTCTTCGTTCAACACAAACAAGATCGTGACGACGCCTTCGATTTTGGCTTTGCGCAATTCCGGAGGATAGGCCGGCGCGGTTTGAGAAACGGGTTCAGGGCGTTTCTCCAGTTCCGAAACGTCGAACGTTTCCTCCTGAATGGTTTGCGCCGCCGCCAGCGCACGAATCTCTCCAAATCCCGCCAGCGCGCCGCCGGAACCCACCGCCACTTCGAGATCGGCGCTGAGGGGAATCTGCTGCGGCGCATCGGTGAGTTGAGGTTCGGGCGGTGCCTCCGGAGGCGTCTCTGTTTCAGGAGGAGGCGCGTCGACTTTTTCTTCGACGGGCGGAGGGAGATCGATGGCGCTCGTGGTCCGCAATTCCAGGCTCCGTTCGGGTTTCGCAATCTGATGCGCGAATGGAATGAATCCGAACAGCACCGCGGTGAAGCCAACGCCGAAAAGGATCGCCACTGGCAACCGCGCAAACCTGCTTTCGTTCTGGTAAACCTTCCGCATAGTTCAGCTCTTGTCGGTGGCCAGGCTCACATCCTTGGCGCCGCCGAGTTTCGCCTCGTCAATGACACTGATGACCGTTCCGGACTGGGAGTTTTCATCGGATTGAATCACGACAGGCAGCGGTTCTTTTGCACAGAGGCGCCTTACCGTGGGACGAACGCCGCCAAGGCCGATCTCTTTTCCGCCGTAAGCCACTTTGCCGTCGGGAGTCACCGCGAACAGAATGCTGTTCTTGTCGGTGTGCTTGGCGCTGGCTGCCTTGGGCTTTTGAATCGGCACGCCCGGTTCCTCGATGAAGGCCGTGGTCGAAATGAAAAAAATGAGCAGGAACATGATGATGTCGATGAGCGGGATGAGGTTCAGCTCGATCGATTCTTCAGGTTGGGAAAGGTGGCGTCGGAATCTCATGTTCGACTCAACTGCGTTGTGAGGCGACGCTGACGTCCCTGGCGCCGCCCATGCGCGCTTCGTCAATGATGCGAATCATCATGCCGGAGCGGGATGTCTCGCTCGCCTGAATCACGACAGGCAATGCCGCTTCCGCACAAAGCCGCTTAACGGTCGGTCGCACGCCGCCAAGGCCGATCTCCTTGCCGTCATGGAGCACCTGCCCGCCCGCCGCCACCGAGATGATGATGGTTTTATTGTCGTCCGCAGCGGCGTTGCCCTGCGACTGCGGCTTGTCCACATGCAGCGCTTTCTCCTGCATCATGCTCGTGGTGGAGATGAAGAAGATGAGGAGGAACATGATGATGTCGATGAGCGGGATGAGGTTCAGCTCGATCGATTCATCGGGCTCGGACAGCGTCCGGCGGAATTTCATGGTGACGCGGAATGGGACTTATGCCGTTGCCGCTTGGGCATTCTGCGGGGCGCGGGTTTCTGGCTGGAGGCCGCTGCGCGTGAAGACCCGCGTCATGCCGTGGAACTCAGGCCGGAAATGGCGCAGCGTAATGCTCTCAAGGTGTGCAAGGAACGCGACGTATTCGTTTCGCCAGCGCTTGGCAACGCTCGCGAGAATCAGGCCGGGAATGGCAATCATCATTCCGGTCTGTGTTGCGACAAGCGCCTCGCTGATTCCCTTGGCAATGATTTCCGACGCGGAACTGCCGCCGATACCAATCGCTTTAAAGGTGAGCAACATTCCGAGAACTGTTCCCAATAATCCAAACAGGGGAGCCGACACCACGAGCACGTTCAGGAATGCGATGCGGCGGTCCAGATCGGAAACCTGCGTGGCTTCGACTTCCCGAAACCGTCCTTCGATCTCCTTGACGGAATGGATTTCGTCCTGGGTGTAGCGAACCAGTTCACGCACGCTGCGCGGCGCGGCGTGGGGCTGTGCCACCCAGTTGCGCAATACAACATCATCCGCTCCGGCGAGTCCGCGATGATGCGCAGTCATCAACAAATGCGCGGCACTGATGTATAGGATGACCGACAGCGAAACCATGCACCACATCACCCAGCCGCCGGTTTGCCAGGTGTGAAGCATTGTCTGGAATAGTTCGTTCATAAGAGTCGCGGGATCGGGGGTTGTTTACGCGAAGGTCTGTTTGTCTTCCTGCGGAACGCCGTTGACGAACCCAACAGCAGTTTGTTCCATGCTGCCCAGGATTGTTTTCGCTTTGCGGCTGAGGAAGGCATGGAGCAGCAGGGCGGGAATCGCGACCGCCATGCCTGTGGCAGTGGCCACCAGCGCTTCGGAAATGCCCGCGGCAAGCATCTTTGGATCGCCGCTGCCAAAGCTCGAGATCAGCTTGAAGGTCGCGATCATCCCAGTAACGGTCCCGAGCAATCCAAGCAGCGGTCCCGTCGTCGCCGTCAACGCCAGGAACGGCAAACCGCGTTCAAGCCTTGTTCGCGCCGCCAGCATGCGTTCGTAGAGAATCTCCTCGATGTATTCCTTCTTCTCATCGACGTACCGCACCGCGGTGGCGAGCAGGTCGCCCGCAATCCCAGGAATGCTGCGGGCGTGATGAAGGGCCATGTCAGGCTTCTCGTTTCGAATGTGCGCAAGGACGGTTTGGAGATCGCGTTCCGATGCCAGTCGTACGCGAGAAAACTGAATCCACTTGAGGATCGCCAGCAGCAACGATCCCGCGCCGAGTGCGAGGAGTGGAATCATGACGAGCCCGCCCTCCGCGAGCTTGTCATAAAAACTCGTATGCATTGCCGACAGCTTGAAGGCGTTGCCGAGGGTGGGATCGAACACCAGTTCGCCCGAGCCATCCGCCACGAGTTTGCGGCTGGCTGCAACCAGATCGGGCTCCAGTTGTGCCACGGTTGGGTCTGACTTGTTGACCTCCTGCTGCAATAATCCAGCCGTGGACGTGCACGCAAACATGGCCACGGGTCCGAACACCACGACCTTTCCGGACTGCACCAATCCCTGTTTGTCCAAAGCCTTGCCTTCAAAACTGTCGCCACCCTGGGCCGCCTGCGCCCGCTGAAGAGCAGCGGTGAGCAATTGAGAGCGGCGCGCGAATTTTTCCGGCGCGCCCAGATCGCTTTGCGCTGCTGCCGCGTCGGTCGAGTCCAGCAGTTCCTTGTAACGCGGTTCCTCGACGAAATGGATGCGGGACCGAAACGCTTTTGAATATTCAGTGACGAGTGATTCGATGAACTTCACTTCGTCGGCCTGGCGCCGCGCGTCGGCCTTCAACGCGTTCAGCTCCACGAGCTGGTTGTCCTGGAATCGCTGGGCCTTGGCCAGTTCTGCCTTCCGGTTGATGAGACGCTGCTCAAGGTCGGTCAATTGGCGGGCGAGGGGGAGGCGCTCGGATTCGATCTGCTCCCGCACCGATCCCAGTTCGGCAACTGCTTTCTGAAGATCGACGGATGCTCCGGACGCGACCGCATCGAGATCCTGCGCCTGGATCGAACAAGCGGCGCAAAGTGCGGTTGCAAGGACGAATGATTTTAGGAGACTCATGTGCGGGCTGCGTTATTGGACTGAAGCGGGCAGGGAAACGAATCGTGCGGTGCGTTCGCTTCGATAGATTTTCACAACTTCCTGAACAGCCGCGGCGATCTCGGGTTTGGAATTCCACTCCCATCCGCTCGAACCCGGTTTTCCGATCCCAGCAAAGTCACCCGTTTCGTTCACGAAATATGCAGCGCCAAGTCCGACGTAGATGGTTTGAACGGAAACTTCGTCACCCGCGGCGTTCCTGCGCTTCTCGTTGAAGAGATTCACGGCGTTATTGAACTTGTCGAGTTCCCCCAGAATCCCGACAAGCACCTGCATTCGCTCGGCTGCCAGCATCTTTGTCGTTGCTGGATCGGCTGGCATCCGCGAGGCGAGGGGTTTGAGTATGTCCTGCAAAGGCGCGGGCAACTGCGGGAGAAACGTCTTCACTCGGGCTTCGAACTCACCCAAAAACAGACGCGTCGAATCGAGGGAATCGTGTGAAAGTTTTTGGACGGCGCTGGCTTCAGACATCTCCCGCGCCACCTGCGTGTTGTTGGTGGTGATCCGGGACATTTGATCATCGATCCCTGCCAGCTCGCGTTCGTAGAGAGCGATGATCTGTTGAAGCGTTTCTCGATCCGAAAGCCAATCGGCTTTGGTTTTGGAAACCAACTGGCGCGTTTCAACCCATTTTTCCAGGGTGGACCGCGTTTGTGAGAGGGACGATCCGGCTGCGCTGGCTCGCGTGAAAACGAGAAGGGCGCAGGACAAAGCGTACAGGCAACGCAACATCATGGAGAAAGGTTGGCGGAGCCATGTTACGAAACGATGGCGGCGGCGTTACATCGTGGTTTCAGCTTCCAAACTGGGATTGCTGAGCGGAAAGAAGATTCTTCGTTTCCAGACTGTTGCGTCTGCGACACCTGGGACGACATTCATTTCAACTGGGCCAACGAGCTCCTTGAATTCAAAGGAGCCTGAGTCGCGTGTGCTACAACAAATCGCGAATGAGAAGGACGGTTCGGGAAGTTGAAACCAAGGAGCAGTGAAGGTGGCTCGTCGCCAGCGAGTTGTGAAAAAAGAAATCCCACAGATTTGGCGGAAGGGGTCCTTTCTGACCCCATTTTGCCACTTGGTGATCAGGGCCATAAGGGTGGATTCGCCACCTGAGATGCTCCGTCAGCCGGCAATCTCAACCGCACTTCGCGACAGCCGCTCACGCAGCAAAATGACACAAAAAGACTTAGCTGGGGAACTCGGGGTGAGCATAGAGACGTTGAAGAACTGGGAATGTGGACGCAGCAATCCGCGGCGGACTCTCTGGCCTAGGCTACTGGCCCGATTCGTGGGCTGAACATCCGCTGTCAAAAAAGGGCTCCCGTCGTTGACCGGAGCCCTGCGCTGGATCAACCCTTGATCCAGCCCCTTTATCTTGAATCCACGCCAGGGCATGCGTCTGCATGGTTCGGGTGTGGTTGATCTTTCTCGTCCCGAAAGCGGGACTTGGCGAGCAGGTCAGGTTTGAAAGGGAACGATCTTGCGACTGTCTGGTAGGCGTTAGCCCTATAGACAAGTTTGTACCTGCTGCGATTATTGCGCCAACCCTTACCAAGGTTCTGTCTGCTATGAAATCTGGGAGTGCGACCCGTAATTCTTCGGTCCTCGGACTATGTGCCTTCGGAATTGTGCTCATCCTCTTTGGGCTCTTTTTGTCGCGACCTTTGATTGCGCAGCAGAATCCTCCTAAAGGGCACTATGAGGCTGAACTGGCCACTTCAAAACATTTTGCTGAACCTATTCTAGGCATTGGGACGGAAGCGGGCGCTCAGGCGGAAGTCGAGGGCCTGCTCACGATAATTCGAGGGCATCGGAAAGTAGATGGTGGCGATTTGGAAACTGCGATTCGGCTCGAAGAGTTTTTGGAGGAGCATCCCGAATCGGCCTGGAGCCCATCGATTCGCTGTAATCTTGCCCATTTGTATCGATGGAAGGGTCTCTACACTCCTGCCCTTACGCATTGGCGAAAGACATGGGAACAGACAAAGGACGGACTCTCTCCCAACGAGCGGAGAATCGCAGAATACACGTTAATTCATTGGACCGAACTCCTGTGCAGCCTTGGTCGCATCGAAGAACTTGAGCCGATATTTGCAGAATTCGGACAACGACGATTGATCCGCCTGGATTGGCAACATCACTTGAACCGGAACAAACAAGCATTCCTCAACATGCAGAGGAGCCCGCAATTGGCATATCGGTGCGGGACTCTGGCGCTCGTGACCGTCGGAACACACCTTAACGTAGCTAACTCAAATTTTACTGGCGTCATCGATATCCCTTCGCCGCAAAGTGGATTTTCGATGGGCATGCTGCTTCGAATTGCACGAGAGCGCCGAATTCCAATCGCTGCCGTCGAACGAACATCCGGAGATAATATCGTGGTACCATCGGTAGTCCATTGGAAGCAGAATCATTACGCCGCCATAACCCGGCGTGAGGGAAGTATGTTTTTGGTCGAAGATGCGACTTTCGGGAGGCCGCGGTGGCTCAGTGGTGGTGTTATCAACTCCGAAGCCAGCGGTTTCTTTCTGATTCCCGAGGCGCAGTACACGGGCGCATTTCGAACCCTCAGCTTAGCAGAAGCAGAACAGATTTACGGACGTGGCATGAACACCATGGATCCGCCTCCTTCCCCTCCTCCGTGTCCCGAGGATGGTCAGCCTGCCTGCAGTTGCCCTGAGCCTCCTCCGCCTCCGCCCCCACCGCCCCCGCCACCCTCTTCGGGTCCAAGTGGACCACCTTCGGCAGCATCCTCTAGTTCCGATGGCTGTGGCTCGTCATGTGAAACTTCGGGGATGCCTGTTTGGCAAGTGCGTGAACCTTACATTTCACTTTGGCTCCACGACAAGCCGATGAGCTACCGGACTTCAACCGGAAAGGAAATGGCGCTGAAGCTCCACTACCATCAGAGAGAGACCCGGTCTTCCGACTTGAACGTGTTTAACTTCGGGCCGTATTGGAACTGCAATTGGCTGAGCTATATCGATGTTAATGATCCGACGACAACATTTGCTGCAACCGTGTACGGGTCTGGCGGCGGGGAGCGTTCGTACGCTTACGGCCAATCTGTGGATTTTCGCAGTCGGACCGAAATTCAAAGGCTCATGCAAGGAGCGAACGTTACCGGCTTTCGAGTTGAATATCCTAACGGGAGCTACTATGCGTACGAACTTTTGATTGAAGTGAGTGCATCCCCTGAGCAAGTCCGCGCGTTTTTAAGCCAACAGGTTGATCCACAAGGGAACGTCACCACGTTTCTGTATGCTACGAATGGCGGATTAGTCAGGTTGACGCATGTGATCGACCACGACGGCCGGACGAATACCCTCCAGTATGCTTCGGGCGATCCCACCAAGGTCACTCACATTGCAAATGACTTCGGACACGCGGTCTCATTGGCCTACGAAACTAACGGATTCCTTATAAATGTGACAGATGTAGCGGGGATCGAGAGCGCATTCACATACCAAGAGGTTCAGGGTATTTATGTGCTCACGAAGTTGACAACTCCTTATGGCGATACAGGATTCGAGTATTTCCGTCCCTCTGCAGGCTTGTTTGACTATACAGAGGACGATGACATCAATCGAGCAATCGT
Organism: Verrucomicrobiia bacterium; assembly: GCA_035629175.1. Taxonomy (NCBI): domain Bacteria; kingdom Pseudomonadati; phylum Verrucomicrobiota; class Verrucomicrobiia; species Verrucomicrobiia bacterium. The sequence continues at coordinate 165,910 of DASPIL010000076.1, forward strand.
TGTCACGCCACCGGTTGGAGGGAACCATCTGTTCATGTACCGAGATAATTCCGCCTCTATTTCGCGCAGTGGGGATTCACAGCCACTGCTTCCGTACTATTATGAGGATCGCCCTACCAGCCTTCCTGTTGGTGGCCCTGCCGACCAGGAGTTGCTATTGGATCTTTGCAACTATAACATGTATTATCGCAACTCGTTTTACTGGGGCCCCCTTCAGTATTCCGCTCTCAGCACGCAGAACCTAACGACGCTCACGACAAATGACTATCGTCTGGCTCGGGTGCGAAACTGGCTTCACGCCAAAGACATATACGGATGGGCTGCGAGTGAGACTCTCAATTTTCAGCGCGAGCCAACGCCAGACGGTATAGTGGATGGGCAATCAACGTGGTATGGATACCGAGGGAAATTATATTCTTGGCATACCGAGGGCAGCGAGCCTAACCCTTCCTACGTGGCTCGCCTTTTCCAAAATGGTGAAGTCGAATTTAAGTATCGGGAGTACAATGCGGTAGGACAGGTTACATTGGGTGCGGAGACTTACTCCGGACCTTCTAGCGTAGCTGTGAGGACCAACACCTTCGTCTATGACAACTCTGGAATCGATTTGCTGGTTCACTTGGGGCCGAGCGGCAGCGTGGAAGCTGGCTATTCATACAACAGCCTCCATCAGCCTATTCGAATCACGAACGCCCTAAACGAGGTCACCCATTTCAATTACGATGCCGATGGCCGCGTCACTGGTATATACACACCCGGTCAATTGACCACCACCAATATCTATTATGGCGGTAGTGGAGCAAACAAAGGCCGCCTGGCGCAGAGTATCGATCTTGAAATTCGGCGAACCAATTCGTACACTTGGTATGCGTCTGGGAATATGCAGGTTCACACCGACGAGCGAGGCCTTTCTCGCACTTTTTATTGGGATCCGTTAAACCGGCTGACCGGAATGTCATTCCCAGACGGCACATCAACAACCAACATCTACAGCCGAGGATCGGAGAAGATCTTGGATGTTACCGCAACGAAGGATCGCCTGAATTTTTGGAGCTATTTTGGGTACGATGGCTTGCGGCGAAGAACTGCTGCAACGAATGCCAACAACGTGGTTACCAGATTTGGCTATTGCGATTGCGGTTCGGTCTCGTCGGTCACCAACGCCTGGGGTACTCCCGCCTCGATGGCGACCACTTATCAGTACGATCTACAGGGAAGGTTGACCCATATTTTCTATCCTGATTTGACGGTGACGAACTGGTTTGATTCGATCGGGCGGGTGATTGCCCGCGGAGACCATAACGGTTTCCGCTGGTTCGGCTATAATCATCAAGGCCTTCTTACAAGTATCACCAACGCATTTGGCATCGAGATGCGGGCTGCTTTTGATATTGAAGATCTCCCTGTTTGGAGCATGGACGCAAACGGTGTTGCAATCACCAATTCGTTCGATCCGCTCCACAGAATACAAGCTCGTGCGTACCCGGACGGCGGGATTGAACAATTTGGCTATTCTCCGCGAGGTTTGACTAGCTACACGAACCAGTTGAATCTGGTGACTCGCTATGTCCTAGACGAGGTCGGCCGCAAGCTATTCGAGACAAACGCAAATAACGAATATCTGCGCTTCACGAACAACGCTGCCGGAGATCTGCTTTCGCTGACGGACGGAAAGAATCAGACCACCCGGTGGCGCTATGATGAATATGGACGAATGACCAACAAATTCGACCAGATCGGGTTCTCGATCTTGCGTTACCACTACGACGTGAACAACCGATTGACGAATCGGTGGAGCATTGCGAAGGGCGACACAAAGTACTCGTATGACGCAGTTGGAAATCTCACGCTTGTTGATTATCCCTCTGGAACTGCTGATGTCACGTTTGCCTATGACTGGCTTAATCGCGTGACAAACATGGTAGATGCAGCAGGAACGACGAAGTATGCCTACAGCGCTGGAGGGCAGCTCTGGACAGAAGACGGGCCGTGGGCCAATGATACTATCACGAACATCTACGTGAACCGACTGCGGCGTGACTTTTATTTGCAGCAGCCGACAGGATTGTGGACGAACCGGTTCTCTTACGACGAGGCGGGAAGGCTTGGAGGCGTGACGTCGCCTGCTGGAGCTTTCGGTTACCAACTCGGTGGAACGACTGCCGGCAGTCCGTTGGTTCGCAAACTGTTATACCCAAACACAACTTTCGTCACGAACAGCTACGATGTTGTGGCACGCCTCACCGCGACGTCTGTGAAGCACTCCAGCGGATTTAATTTTAATTGGCATGATTACGCAAACAATGTTGCCAATCAACGCACACAGCAGTCTCGGGTGGGCTCAACGGTCAACTATTCCTACGACTCGATCGGTCAATTGACCGTAGCCGACAGCACGGTTAATGCTCAGGATCGTGGCTACTCCTACGACGCAGCATGGAACCTGAGTCGGCGCACCAACAACGGCACGCCAACTCTATTCAGCGTTAATGTCAGAAATGAACTGACTGGCGGCCCGTCCGCGCCATATTCGTACGACGGCAATGGCAACATGACGCAAAGGGGCGACTGGACGCAAACGTTCGATGCAGAGTAAGCGGTAAGGCGTGGGCGTTGCACTATAGGGACAACTTTCGCCGAGAACAAAGCAAGATATGTGGTGTGATCTCTGTTGCGAAAAGTCCCGGCCATCCCTATGAATGCTGACCTCGGTTAAAGCAAAACCACCCTTG